>JAUPLV010000174.1 GCA_030836725.1 Pseudomonadota bacterium
CGCTATTTCCCCGACGACATCGAGGAACAGAACTGGTACCAGCCCACCCCGCGCGGGCTCGAAGGCAAGATCGCCGACAAGCTGGCGCATCTGAGGAAGCTGGACGAAGACGCCGGCAAGGACTGACGCTTTCCTTCTGCTACGGGTGGCCGTCGCGACCGGGCGCTAGCGTTTTCCCCACAGTTCCTCCAGGCGCTGGTCGCGCCCGCACTGATGGCGGTAGAACTTGTAGCGCAGGGGATTCTTCAGGTAGTAGTCCTGGTGGTCGGCCTCGGCCGGTGTGAACACGCCGGCCGGCACGATTTCCGTCATGATCGGCTGGGGGAACGGCTTGGACCTGGCGAGCGCCGCCTTCGACTGTTCGGCGAGGCGCTTCTGTTCCGCGTCATGGTAGAAAATCGCGCTGCGGTACTGATCGCCGATGTCGCAGAACTGACGGTGGCGCACGGTCGGGTCGATGTTGCGCCAGAACACTTCCAGCAACTTCTCATAGCTGACCCTGGCTGGATCGTAGGCGATCTCGACCGCCTCGGCGTGGCCGGTGCCGCCGACCGACACCGCCTTGTAGGTGGGATTCAGGGTGCGGCCGCCGATATAGCCGGAGGTCGTCGACACCACGCCCTCCAGCTTGTCGTAGGGCGGCTCCATGCACCAGAAGCAGCCGCCCGCGAAGGTCGCCCTGGCGAGCGGAGCGTCCGTGGCGCTGGCCAGTCCCGGCATCGCCAGCGCAGCCAGCAGCAATAGGGTGAACAGAGGCTCTCTCATCATGGCGCTCCTGCAATGAAACGATCCTGATTCGACCGTGCCATGGATGCTTGGTTGCCGGCGCGGAGCCGGGGAAACGGAATTCTGCCCCGTCCGGCCTGTCTCATTGGAGTCGGACGATCCAAGGAAGAGAGGCCTCATCATGCAACGACGCACATTTCTCGGGGCGGTGATGATTACGCCCCTGGCCATGACCGGGTTGAGCGGCTACCAGCGCGCCGCGTCGCAGCCCGTGGCCGAAAACGAGCAGGCCATCGAAGACATGCGCCGCAACTGGAAGGCGCTGCTGGCGCCGAATGCGGACGTGACGCTTTCCACCGAGCCGTTGCGGCGATCCGAGGCGGAGTGGAAGCGGCTCCTCAGCAAGGCGCAGTTCGATATGCTGCGCGACGACGGCACCGAGCGTGCGTTTTCCAGCCCGCTCGACAAGGAAAAGCGGCCGGGCGTCTACGTCTGCGCCGGCTGCGGCCTGCCGCTGTTCACCTCGCGCATGAAGTACGACAGCGGCACTGGCTGGCCCAGCTTCGTCACCCACATTCCCGGCCACGTCGGCACCAAAAAGGATTACAAGCTGGTCCTGCCGCGCACCGAATACCACTGCGTCCGCTGCGGCGGCCACCAGGGCCACCTGTTCGACGACGGCCCGCCGCCGACGAAGCAGCGCTGGTGCAACAACGGCGTCGCGCTCAGGTTCATCCCGGCTTAGCGTTTGCGCGCGCACGCGCAGGTCGTCGGCGTGTAACGATCCGGTTCGCCTTCCTGCGCAGGTTTTCCTATGAAAACCAGCGCAGGAAGGCGGCTGCCGTGAGCGCGATGGCGGCCAGCGCCGCCAGGCCCTGGAAGACGCATTTGGCGCAACCGCCCCAGGCGCCGCCGCGCACCAGATAGCCGGCCGCGAGCAGGAATCCCGTCGCCGCCGCCGCCACCTTGACGGTGAGGGTGACGATGGCGACCCTGCCGAGGTCCGGCGTCTCGCCGTAGTAGTACAGGCTGGTGATGCCGAACAGCACGCCGCTGGCGATTTGCGCGCCCCAGGCAAACAGGATCAGCCAGGCGAAGCTGCGCGCGGCTTCCGGCCTGAACGCGGGCCACAGCGCGAAAACCGCGCCGCCCAGCACGACCGCCGCCCCGAAGTTGTGCACCACCTGGGTCAGCGCATAGGCGAGGTTTTCCGACCACACCGCTTATTTCACCGTGACCTTGACGCACCCTTCGGTGCCGATCGGCACGTGGGCCTTGTTCACCACTTTGACGCAGATGTCGCGCTTGCCGGACGACAGGCTTTCCAGCGTATAGCTGCCCTTGAGCTTGCGCAGTATCCCGACTTCCTTGTCGTCGACGTAGATGTGGACATGGTTGCCGCGTGGGCCGGGATCGACCTCGTAGACCAGCTTGTTCTCGTCCATCGCGTCGAGGGTGGCGCCTTCGGCCGGCGACGTGATTGTCACCTTGCCCTGCCCGATGGCGGCCAGCGGCAGCGCCAGCAGCAGCCCGAGCGCAAGCGTGGTGGAAACATGTTTTCCATTCATGGCGATCTCCTTTGGTGGCGGCCGGGTTTCAGGCCGCCTGCTGTTTGTATTCCACCCACTTGGCGACCTGCTCATCCCAGTCGTCAGAGCGGAAATACGGGTTCGAGCGCGGCTGGCTGATCATGTTGGGATCGACCGGGATGTTCATTCCCTCCAGGAAGTTGGACAGCCCGATGCGCTCGATCATCTCGCCGGTGCGCTCGTGGTCGAGCGCATTTTCGGCGAAGAAGTCGAGGACATTGCGCGCCAGCTCGTTAAGCTTCTCGAAGTCCTCGTCGGTTTCCAGCTTCATGAACGGAATCACCACCGTGCCCATCGTCGCGCCGATCTTCAGCACGCCCTTGCCGCCCACCAGGATGCTCACGCCCTTGTCCTTGCCGGGCAAAAGCCCGCCGGGAATGACGTTGAGGCAGTGCATGCAGCGCACGCAGTTCTTGTTGTCGATGCACAGCATGTTGCCGTCGCCGAGGCTCGCCGCCGAAACATGCTCGCTGGGCTTGAACTGGCCGGACGGCACCATCGTGATCGCCCTGGTTGGGCAGCGGCCGATGACGTCGTTGTAAAGATCGTGCATGCCGTGCGCCTTGTAGTAGTCCTGCACCTGCGCCTCGTTGACGCGGATGTTGTCGCGCCAGGTGCCGATGGTGGCCATGTCGGAACGCTGGATCGAGTTGACGCAGTCGTTCGGGCAGCCGGAAAACTTGAACTTGAACTTGTAGGGCAGCGACGGCCGGTGCATGTCGTCCAGGTTGTTGTTGATGACCGTGCGCAGCGCACGCGCCTCGTCGTAGCAGGACATTTCGCAGCGCGCGGCACCGACGCACGACATCGAGGTGCGCAGCGCGGGACCGGCGCCGCCGAGGTCGAAGCCCATTTCGTTCAGCCCGTCGAACGCCGTCTGCAGATTCTCGGAACTGATGCCCTGGAACATGATGTCGCCGGACTGGCCATGGAAAGCGATCAGCCCGGAGCCGCCGTTGCCGACCCAGACGTCGCACAGCTTGCGCAGCAGATCGGAGGAATAGTGCATCCCCGCCGGCGGCTGCACGCGCAGGGTGTGGAATTCGGCCGCCTCGGGGAACAGCGGCTTGCCGGCCTCATCCTTCAGTTCGGTAAAGCGCGGGATGATGCCGCCGCCGTAACCGAACACGCCGACCGTGCCGCCTTTCCAGAAACCCTTGCAGGTTTCGTAGGAGGTTTCCAACTGGCCCAGCAGGTCGACCATCATGTCGTTGTCCTGGGCCAGGCGTTTGAGTCCGGTGACGAAGCTGGGCCACGGGCCGCTTTCGAGCTGATCGAGCATGGGGGTGTCGTGGAGGGTACGCTTGGACATGGCTATCTCCAGTAAAACAAAGACATCCTCAATCTAGACAATATTTGAGTGATTTTCTCGGGATTACCCAATTGGGGTGGTTGGCGGGTACGCGGTTTCCCCCATGTATGGATATCCGGCTGATTACGGCCCCGGTGTTTGTGGCAACCAAATTCGAGGCTTTTCATGGTCGTGGCAACAACGACTATCTTGCCAGCCATGACCTCGAAGACATTATTACGGTGGTCGATGGACGCCTTGAGTTGATGCAGGAAATCGATCAGGCGGATGGTGAGTTGCGACGCTATATCGCCGCCGAGATCAATACCTTGCTCGAAGACCGCAATTTTCTGATGGCGCTGGCCGGACATCTTCCCGGCGATGCTGCCAGCCAGGCGCGCCTGCCTGAACTGATTCGCCGCATGCGTGCAATCGGCAAAATCGATAAATAAGGAACCCTCGCAGAACGTCACGCTTCATCTGAAAGCTGTCTTCAACGAAGGGAGTTGCAGGAATCCGCAACTTGTAAGGATTACTTGCAAGTTCGCCGGGAAGGCGGCCGCTAGGTTACCAGCTGCTGTACATCCAGATGAACCAAGGCACCGGCTTCATCGGGCGCTCTGCTCATGCGCGTAAGCGCACCCGCTTTTCCACTGTCAGTACCTCGC
>JAUPLV010000175.1 GCA_030836725.1 Pseudomonadota bacterium
GGTGCCGAAATCGTCAACCGACAGCTTGATGCCCATCGCCTTGAGTTTGCCAAGGGTGGCGATGGTTTTTTCGACGTCCTGCATGACCAGGCTCTCGGTCAGCTCCAGGTCGAGGCAGGCGGGATCGAGCCCGGTTTCACCGAGGATGGCGGCCACATTCTCGACCAGGTCGGGCTGCCGGAACTGCCGCGCAGAGAGGTTGACCGCGACGCTGATGGGCTTGAGCCCGGCAAGCTGCCATGCCTTGTTCTGGGCGCAGGCGACGCGCAGCACCCATTCGCCGAGCGCGACGATCAGGCCGGAGTCTTCCGCCACCGGGATGAACGTGGCGGGGGAGACCAGCCCCAGCTCCGGGTGCAGCCAGCGAACCAGCGCCTCCATGCCGACGATCTCGCCGCTGCGCAGGTCGACCTGCGGTTGGTAATGGAGCAGGAATTCGTCGCGTTCCAGCGCATGGTGCAGACCGTTTTCCAGCACCAGCCGCTCCATCGCCCTGACGTTCATCTCGGCGGCGTAGTACTGGGCGTTGTTGCGGCCCAGTTCCTTGGCGCGGTACATGGCGGCATCGGCGTTTTTCAGCAGCGTCTGTTGGTCCTCGCCGTCCTTGGGATAGGACGCGATGCCGATGCTGCAGGTGACGCGCAGCTCGCGACCGTTGATGTCGAAAGGCGCCGACATCGCCCTGAGAATTTTTTGCGTGACTACCGGCACATCGGCGGCGTCCCTTATTTCCGACAAAAGCAGGACGAACTCGTCGCCCCCCTGGCGCGCCACGGTGTCGCCTGCGCGCACGTTGCCGGTAAGACGGGCGGCAACCTGGGTCAGCAGTGCGTCGCCGGCATCGTGGCCGAGACTGTCGTTGATGTTCTTGAAATTGTCCAGATCGATGAACAATACCGCCAGGCTGCGGTCATTGCGGCGCGCGGAGATCAGTGCCCGGCTCAGGCGATCCTGGAACAGGTTGCGGTTGGCAAGCCCGGTCAGCACATCGTAATTGGCTTGGTATTCGAGTTGGGTCTCGTTGGCCTTGCGCTCGGTGACGTCGTTCTGGATGCCGACAAAATGCGCGACTTTGCCGCTTTCGTCGCGCACCGGCGCGATCAGCAGCTCGTTCCAGAACAGGCTGCCGTCCTTGCGGTAATTGCGCAGCAACACACGCCCCTCGCGCTGCTCGCGGATGGCCTGGCGCAGTTCCTCAACTGCGGGCTGGTCGGTATCCTCGTTCTGCAGGAAACTGCAGTTGCGCCCCAGCGCCTCCTCCTGGGAATAGCCGGTAATGCGCTCGAACGCCGGATTGGCGTAGATCAGCGGATTGCCCGGCACTTCGGCGTCGGTGATGAGAATGGCGTTGACGCTGGATTCGATGGCGCGCTCCCACAGGCGCAGCCTTTCCTGCTGACGTTTGCGTTCGGTGACATCCTCCTTCACGGCGATGAAATGGGTGATTTCCCCCGCCGCGTTTTTCAATGCCGAAATCACTTCGGATTCCCAGAACAGTTCGCCGTTCTTTTTCCGGTTGAGCAGCTCGCCGCGCCAGGTCTCGCCGGAGACCATGGTTGCCCACATATCCCGGTAGTATTCCGGTGCGGTCAGGCCGGAATTGAACATGCCCGGCCGCTGTCCGATCGCTTCCCCGGAAACGTAACCGGTCACTTTGCTGAACTCGGGATTGACGTATTCAATAATGCCGTTGCGGTCGGTGATGATCACCGAGTTGCCGGTTTCTTCCACCACCAGGGAAAGCTTGCGCGCCTTGTCTTCCGCCAGTTTGCGCTCGGTGATGTCGTAGGATGCCCCGATATAGCCGGCGAAATCGCCGTTCAGATCCTCGTACGGCGCGCCGTTGCCCATGATCCAGCGATATTCCCCGTCATGGCGGCGCAGCCGGTATTCGATCTCGAACGGCTCGCGCCTGCCGAACGCTTCCAGATAAACCTTGCGGCAGCGGCCCAGATCGTCTGGGTGCACGCCCTCCGCCCAGCCATCCCCCTGTTCCTGCTCCAGCTTGCGGCCGGTAAAATCGAGCCAGGTCTTGTTGAAATAATCGCACTTCCCGTCGATGCCCGAGCGCCAGACCATGTGCGGAAAGTGCCGGAACAGCTTGAGGTGGAAATCGCGCGACCGGGTCAGCCGCGATTCGAGTTCTATCCGCTCGCCGATATCGCGGGCAATGCTGGAAACAAAATTGACCGCGCCATTCTCATCCCTGTGGGCGATGACCACCTGCGAAACGGGGATCTCCCGGTCATCGCGGCCCAGCAGGGCGGTTTCTCCCAGCCAGGTGCCGTCGCGCGCGGCGGCCGGCAGGACGATCCGTGCAAGCACCGTGCCGACCCATTCCGGGTAGCAGTCCGCCAGCTTCAGGCCGGCGATGTCGTCCGCCTGGCCGATGCCCAGCATCCGGCGGCCGGCGGCATTGATATACAGCATCCGGCCTTCGGGCGTAGAGGTGCCGACGAAATCCGGCGTGGCCTCGATGATTGCAGCCAGCCGCCCACGCGACAACTGGGCACGGCTGCGCCCCAGGTAGGAGCGAAGCATTTCTCCCAGCGACTTGACCAGCGCCTGCTCTTCCTCAAGAAAAGCGTCTTCGTCCGCCGGGCACGCGTCCAGGCGGAATACTTCGAGCGCATCCTGACTGTCGCCATCGCATCCAAAATCAGTAGCCAGGCGGGACGGCGTCTCCCTGAATCCTGGCGCAACGAACGCCCCGCCCTCATAAACGATCCGGGCCGCGATTCTTTCCGGATCGCGGAACGCCAAGGGCAGCATCAGGACCAGTTCCTGCATCACCTCGGCCACCGGCCGGCGTTCATCCTGCAGGATCCGGGCAGCGCGATGCAGCGCGGTATTGACCTTCAAGCCGATATCCAGGTTGGCAATCAGCCGACCGACCGTTTCCGCCGTCTGGTTGAAGTTTTGCGCCAGTTCCCCGATCTCGTCGCGCGACGTGAAGTCGAACCGCGCCGAGTGCTCGCCCGAGGCAAACCGGCTGAACATGCGCGAAACCCCCCTTACCGGCAAGATGACCTTGCGGCGCAGGTAGAAGACGATCATCAGCATGAATGCCACCTCCACGGCCAGGATGACATTCGTGATCAAATCCGCCCTGGAATGGGCCTTGACCGAGGCGCGGGCCAATTCAACGACGAGGTTGTCGGCGGCGCCCAGCGTGGCGGCCGAATGAAAACCAAGGCGGCTAAAGACAAGCGACCTGTCGACCTCTTTCGGCGAATTGCGTATCGGGTCCACCACGGAACGGTAGCTGTGCCAGGCTTGGTGCAAATCCTGCAAAAACACGGGGAGACCGCGTGCCTCATCCCTGACGATCGGCGGCAGTTGCCGCACAGCAAGCCCGATCTTGTCCAGTTGCGCTTCAAATTCGGCGCTTAACCGGTCAAGCTCCTGGCTATCCCGGTGTTTTTCATAAGCCAGCCCCATCGACTGAAAGGCAATTTCCTGGCTTATATAGCGCAGGCGGCCGCTTTCGTTGATGATGCTTGCCGTGTCGGAGGCCCCGTCATACAGCCGTTCGACAAAAATCAGGTTCCCCGCCGTCAGCGCAAAAAACAGCAAAAAGGCAACACTGAATTTCTTGCCGAGGGAGGGGCGCAGCAGCCAACTACGCAAGGCACCCCTGGTGGGTTGGGCCGGGGCGGCGGGTTGTTTCGGAATAGGTTTATTCACCGTGCATTCTTGCCCATCAGTTGGTTAAAACAACACCGGCTTTGGCTGGCGCAAGCCGTGGGGCGCGCCTCGCCCCTTTCTATCACGTACATGATTGATTTTCCAATACCACGACAAGAAACAAAAGGGCCTTCTGGCCCAGACGGGCCATCTCCCTCGGCAACCCGCGCAGACGCGCAGATTGTAGCCCGCGGAGTAGAGCGCCGCATGCAAAGCATCGCCGAGTTGCGCGGTGGAGGATCTCGACATCGGGTTTGCCTTCATCGACTCCGCGATAGCCCAGGTCGACAACACCCTGCTTCGGCGCCTTGCCGGTGTCCTCCAGCAGAATCATCCTAGAAACCGCAGTTGGACGCGCCCGATGGTGCGTCTGATCGTGTGACTGCCGCATACGATTCCACATGGGCTTCAGCCCATAGTGGATCGGAGTCCTTTAGGGCGAAGCGACGACGCCGCAGGCCGGGGCCTGCAAGGAGGCGCGAGAGCGGGGTCGTTGCCGCTTTAGCGGCTTTACGAATCCGGCCTACTCCTTGCGGGTGCAAAGGCAGACGCGTGACCAGGCGTGCCAGCGGGTGCGTAG
>JAUPLV010000176.1 GCA_030836725.1 Pseudomonadota bacterium
ACCATTGCCCAGATGGAGTTGTGGCAGGAGCGCGATTCCGGCAAGTATCCGGTCGGCGTCTACACCCTGCCCAAGCATCTGGACGAGAAGGTCGCGCGCCTGCAGCTGAAGAAGCTCAACGCGCAGCTGTCCGAACTGACCGACCAGCAGGCGGACTACATCGGCGTACCCAAGACCGGCCCCTACAAGGCCGAGCATTACCGTTATTGATCGACCTCGCCTGAAGGAGCGCGCCATGCGTTTACTGCTGCTGTGGATTCTGAATGCCGTCGCCCTGCTGGCGGTGACGTATCTGTTGCCCGCCATCCAGGTGTCGGGTTTCGGCACGGCGCTCGTCGCCGCGCTGGTGCTGGGCTTCATCAACACCCTGGTGCGGCCGCTGCTGGCGATCCTGACCCTGCCGATCACGGTGTTGACGCTGGGGATTTTCTACCTGGTATTGAACGGTCTCCTGTTCTGGTTCGCCAGCGCGCTGCTGCCCGGATTCCAGGTCGAAGGTTTCTGGGCCGCCGTGTTCGGCGCGATCCTCTACGGCGTCATCGCCTGGGCGCTGTCCGCGCTCATCCCCAACAAAAAGGCATGAACCGAACATGACCGAACGCACATTCAGCTTTGAGTTCTTCCCGCCGAAGACGGAGGAGGGCGCCGAAAAACTGCGCGCCACGCGCAGGCAGCTGGCGCAGCTCAAGCCCAAGTTCTTCTCCGTCACCTTCGGCGCCGGCGGCTCCACCCGCGACCGCACCCTCGAAACCGTGCGCGAGATCCAGGCCGATGGTTCAGAGGCCGCGCCGCACCTGTCGTGCATCGGCTCGACCGAGGAGAACATCCGCGAGATTCTCAACGAATACAAAAGCCAGGGCATCCGCCATCTGGTTGCGCTACGCGGCGATCTGCCGTCGGGTAGCATGGACGCCGGCGCCTTCAACTACGCCAACGAACTGGTGGCGTTCATCCGCAAGGAAACCGGAGACTGGTTCGAAATCGAGGTGGCCGCCTATCCGGAGGTCCACCCGCAGGCGCGTTCCTACACGGAAGACCTGGCCAACTTCAAGCGCAAGGTCGACGCCGGCGCCAATGCGGCCATCACGCAATACTTCTTCAATGCCGACGCCTACTTCAACTTCGTCGAGGACGCGCGCGCCCTCGGCGTCGGCATTCCCATCGTTCCCGGCATCATGCCGATCGGCAACTACGTGCAGCTGGCGCGCTTCTCCGACGCCTGCGGCGCCGAAATCCCGCGCTGGCTGCGTAAAAAGCTGGAGACCTACGGCGACGACCTGCCGTCCTTGCGCGCCTTCGGCCTGGACGTGGTGACCGACCTGTGCGACCGCCTGCTCGCCGGCGGCGCGCCGGGACTGCATTTCTACACCATGAACCAGGCGGGCCCCAGCACCACCATCTGGCAACGGCTGGGGTTGTAGCGGCCCGGAATTCGGCTCGATCATGCTCATATTCCAAAATAGGGTTATTGCGGCCGCGCTTTTTGGGCAAACCAAAGCCGAACCGCGCAACGGGGCGGGTCCGGACGCCTGCTGGCCGATGCGGCGAGACGGGTTGAGCACGCCTAATTCTTGATACCGGAGCATCCATGACTAGGCAAGCCGATTTGTTCGATGAGGACACGGCGGTCCCGCAAAGCACCCCCACCGCGCACATGCCTGTCTTCCGTCCGGGCGCGCCGGACCAAGCCCTGTCGCCCGCGCAGCAGCGCTTCAACCGCCTGCTCGCGCGCATCGACAAACTGAAGCAGCAAATAGAAGCGCAGCAAGCCCTGGCCGACACCCAGCGGCCGCTGCATCACCGCACCCTGCATCCCCTGCGCGAGCGCCATCGGGCCCTGATGCGGAAAATGGCGCTGTGGCTGGACGAGCGTCTGTACCGCAAGGGCTTGAGCAGCGTCCACAAGCAAACCGCAACCGACATGCTTTGCGCCCTGTGCGAGCAGCTTGCCGCCGACGGCGACGAGGAAATGCGGGCGCTGCACGACAAACACAGCCAGCTCAGCATCGAGGAAAAGCAGCAGGCCGCGGCCGCCAGCGTGCGTGAGATGATGGAAAGCGTATTGGGCCGCCCGCTCGATTCCGATCTGCCGCTGGATTCCCTCGATGACGTGCTGTTCGCCGGCATGGGCCAGCTGCGCGAAGCGGCGGAGGCCGAAGAAGTGCAGCGCCGGCACAAAAAGGCCAGGCGCAAGCCCACTGCCGCACAGCGCCGCGCCGAACAGCAGCAGGAGGATGCCGACACCACCCTGCGCAAACTGTATCGCCAGCTAAGCAGCGTGCTGCACCCCGACCGCGAGCCCGACCCCGGGATGCGGACGCAGAAAACAGCGCTGATGGTCGAGGCCAATACCGCCTATGAACGGCGCGATCTGGTGGCCTTGCTGCACATTCAGTTGCGCATCGCGCAGACCGATCCGCAGGCGCTGACCCAGATGGCCAAGGAGAAAATCGAGTCGATGAGCCTTCTGCTCAAGCAGCAAGCCGCCGAACTGGAACGTGAACTGGACGCCCGCAGGCAGCAAGTGCTGCAGGAATTCGGCATGAGCCCGTTCGAACCCCTGACCGCGGCAAGCATGCGCCGCCATTTGTCCGGGGAGGCGCACGCCCTGCAACAGGACGTGGCCGCGATGGAGCGGGACATGAGAACGGTGCGCGACGATGCCTCGTTCAAGCGCTGGCTGAAGCAGCAAAAACAGCTGTTCGAGCAGGACGACGCCCCCGATTTCAACGACTATTGGTAAATCATCGCCGATCCTGGCGCGTCAACCCGCCTGGCGCTTGAGCAAGCCTCGGGACGGACGGGCCGCTATTGCTGGACCGTCACGAAGCCGAGCCGGGTGATCCCGGCGCGGTTGGCTGCGGCCATGACCTGCGCGACGCGGCCGTAGCGGACATTCTCGTCGGCGTGCAACTGCACCGCCAGTTCCTGGCCTTCGGCGCGCAGCGCCTTCAGCTCGGTTTCCAGGGCGTCGAAGTGGATCACCCGCAAGTCCAGGTGCACCGTACCCTGCGCATCGACCGACAGCTGGACCGTCCGGGTCTGCTTCAGCGGCGCCACCTGCGCGGTCTTTGGCAGGTTGACCGGCACCACCTGCATCATCAGCGGCGCGGTGACGATGAACACGATCAGCAGCACCAGCATCACGTCGACCAGCGGGGTGACGTTGATCTCCGACATCGCGGACTCTTTGGAGGCAATATGCAGGGCCATGCGACGTTCCCCTACCTGACCGTGAAGCCGGATTTCAGCACGTGGTGCAGGAAGTCGTCGGCAAAGGCTTCGAGTTCGGCGCCGTACAGGTTGACCCGGCGCAGCCCGTAGTTGTAGGCGAGCACCGCGGGAATCGCGGTGGCGATGCCGACGGCAGTGGCGATCAGCGCTTCGCCGATCGGTCCGGCGACCACATCGAGCCCGGCCGATCCGGAGCGGGAAATGTCCTGCAGCGCATGCATGATCCCCCACACCGTGCCGAACAGCCCCACGAAGGGCGCGGTCGAGCCGACGCTCGCCAGCACCATCAGCCCGCCTTCCAGCTTGCGCAGCGCTTTTTGCGCCTCGGCGCGCAGGCGGCGCTCCAGCACCGGCTGGATGTCGCCGCTGTTCTGCGGGCTGCGCGTGCCGTCCCAGCCGATCTGGTGGAGGGTATCGAAGCCGGCCCGGCAGACCTGCGCCAGCGGACCCTGCGAGGCCCGCGCGATGCGCTCGCCTTCGTTCAGGCCCGGCGCGTTCCAGAACGCGTCGAGAAAGGCGCCGTTCTGGCGCGACAGCCGGAACTGCATCCAGCCCTTCATCACGATCACGGTCCAGGACAGGACCGAGAACGCGATCAGCAGCCAGAGGGTCGCGGCGACAATGCCCGAGGTCGAGTGTCCAAGCATGGGAATTCCTAGTTTTTCAATTTGAAGGCAATCGGCACATCCACCCACGCGGTCACGGCCTGGTCGCCCTGGCGCGCGGGAACGAAGCGCCATTTTCGCACGGCTTCCAGCGCCGCCTGGTCGAGCAGTTGGTGGCCGCTGCCCTGCTTCAGCTCCGCCTGGCTGCAGCGTCCGTCAGCCAGCACCTCGGCGCGCACCAGCACCCGGCCTTCCTGGCCGCGGCGGCGGGCGGCGGCGGGGTAGGCGGGCGGCGGGTTGTTGAGGTAAGCGGCGTTGAAGCGCGGCGCTTCGACGGTTGCGGGCGGCGCCGGGGCGGGTTCTGGAGTGGGCGTGGGATGCGGCGCCGGCTCGGGCGAGGGCTCGGGCGGCGCGGCGACG
>JAUPLV010000177.1 GCA_030836725.1 Pseudomonadota bacterium
GAAAAGCGGTAGGTGTAGTGGTTGGCGAAAGTGGTGTCGCGGATGAACAGCGCGTCGAACTCTGGCAGCCGGGCAAGATCGGCGCGCGTGATGAATTCCACGGCGAGGCCGACTTCCTCCGCGGCCATTTCGAATTTCCGCAGAGCCCGAGCGTTGGAAGGCGATTCCGCGTTGTCGGGGTCGTGCAGGATGGCCAGGTCGAAACGCGAGGCGGGGCGCTTGTGCGTGCGCTGACGGCGGCCCATGAAGTACGCGGTGGCGGCCTCAACCACGAAGTCCTGGTGTGTTGGAGAAATGTCGCTCGCGGCGATGGCACGCACGCTGCGCAGTCGCCACTGCTCTTGGTGGCGCTCGAAATGCGCGCGCAACAGGGGCGCCTGCAGCAGGCCGAAGAGCCGGGCGCTCAGCGCGGCGTGGCGGATCGCCATATTGCGGCCGAAGTAGATGCTGAGTTCGAATGCGTCCGACTTGATCGGAGCGAGAGATCTCTGCACCAGCTCGTCCAGGTTCTCGGTGAGCAACCGCACCAGGTTCTGCGATTGCAGGTCTCCCATCGTGCTCACCCTCGGAAGCGGCTTGTGGCCTCGCGCCTCGGCCAGCAGGGAAACGTAGTACCCAAGACTCTGATACCGGTAGGACCGGCACAGATTGAACACCTTGACCGAGCGGCCCTCGCCGTAGGCAGGATCGGTCAGGTAGGCGCGCGCCGGAACGACCCCCACGCCGGGAATGTCGAGCGGCCAGTCGCTCGGATTGTCGACGACGATGAGGAGGCTCACGGCGCCTCTTTCAGCGTCGGCCGGGGCGGGTAAACCACCAGCAGATTGGCGTCATGGGTGACGATGCCGAGCAGTACCGCGCCAATCACCCGGTCGATGCTGACCCAGTATTCGTGCGACGGGCTGTAGGGGTGCCGCCAGTAGGGGTCGGCCACCAGCACGGTGCGCTTTTCCCTGTCGTAGCCAGCGATCACGACGAAGTGCCCGGCCGGCAGGCCGCGAATGTCGTCCGGCGCATCGTCCGGCCCGTATTCCCGCGCCGCGCGATACAGGTAGGTGGAACTCAGGCCGGTGATAATGGGCAGATTGCGGCGCAGCAGGCCGCGAATCAGTGGCCGCGAAAGGTCGGTCAGGCGCAGGCGCCCGCCCAGGCGCAGGAACTCCAGATAGCCCTCGGTGACATGCCGCAGCCGGGCGTCCTCTTTCATCTCGCGCTGCCGCTGCAGGCGCTCGGCAAGATACACCCCCGGCGCGAACCAGGTGGGGTCGAACACCGTCAGGTTGTAGGTGTAGATGGTGGCCTGGTAGCCCTGGCGCAGGGCATCGCAGGCCAGAAAGATCGCGAAGGTGCCGCCCTGTTCCAGCTTGCGGGTGCGGGCAATCACCTCCGCAAGCGGCACGTTCCCGCCCCAGTAATTGTAGACGGCCTGCAGGCAGGTCGGGCCGCAGGTCGTCTCGTCCGGTTGCGGCAGCATTTTTACCGGAAGACGCAGCGTGATGGGGTGCATGAAACGTTCCTCGCCAAAAAGCGCCTTGTGCGTGTTTATCCGGTCGCGATGGCCTTTTCCTAGCGCACCCACGCTACGCGCAACAGGTTTTCCTTTTCGTTGTAGTGATATTCCAGGTCGCCCTGGTAGGCATGATGCAGCGCTTCGCCGATCCCGCGGGCGAGATGGATGTCGGTCGTGGTGACCAAAACGCCGTCGTCCTGATCCTCGATGTTCATGATCCGCTTCAGCGGATGCTCGGCCTTGGCGTGGGCTTCCTCGTTCCTCACCAATCGAAGCAATTCCTCGCGGTGAGCCTTGAAGAATGCGCCTTCCACGGTCACGAACCCGGCAGGGAAGACATCATGAATGCGATGGCAGGCCGGGCACATTTCCTCGTGAGCCTGGGCTGGCTTCGCCATCCATTGCCAGCGGCCCTTGTGGAATACCGCGCCGCATTGCGGGCATACCGTGGGTTCCGGAATTTTGTGTCTGGCCTTGTACGTGTCGTGACGTGTTTCCTGGATCATGCGGTCGCGACGGACGGGTTCGAACCCAGTGAATCGGGATTTCATAGTGAATTCCTTGTTTGATGAAAATCAGTGCCCATGGAAATGGATATATCAAGAGCGTGCGCCATCGCCCGGCCAGCTGGAAAGCTAGCCTTGACGTTCCAGTACGATTCCAGCCAGTTCAATGCACACTCCCAGCGCCAGCATCACCAAGCCGGCCCATATTTCGGGCGCCAGGCTCATCAGTACACCGCCCAGCACGATAAGGACGACCGCCAGAACGCGCCTCGTACGTTTTTTTCTTAACATGATCGATGTAGCCCGTCCTTTTGCTTATGTATAGCAGACGGGCATGGTGGTTTGTACAAAACGCAAGGCGCCTGATTTTCACCCTGCGCGGCGGCGTTGCCGAGGTTCATTTTTTTCCAGGAGCAACTAGATTGAAGGCATGAGTCCAATCCAGCCGTTGCCGCCCGATCGCCTGTATCGCCAGTGCGATACCGCTCATTTCACGTTCACGACCACCGCCGAACTCGATGATCTTTCTGAAGGTATCGGCCAGATGCGCGCCATCGATGCGGCGCATTTCGGTATCGGCATGCGCCATGCTGGATACAACCTTTATGTCATGGGGGCGCCCGGCAGCGGCAAGCGCTATCTGGTCCGCCAGTTGCTCGATCGGCGCGTGAAAGGCGAAGCCAAGCCCGCCGACTGGTGTTACGTCCACAATTTTTCCCAGCCGCACAAGCCGCGCGCGATCCAGCTTCCTGCCGGCATGGGCGCCCGTTTCCATGCCGACATGCAGCAACTGGTGGCGGAACTGCAGGCCACCATTCCGGCCGTGTTCGAGGGCGAGGAATACCGGCGCCGTTTCAACCAGATCGACGAGGAATACGGCGAACGCCAGACCCGTGCATTCGGCGAGGTGGGCGACGAGGCCATGAAACATGGCGTCGTCCTGCTGCGCACTCCGAACGGTTTTTCGTTCGCGCCGGCCAAGGGCGACGAGGTGATGAACCCGGAGGATTACGACAAGCAGCCGCCGGAAGAGAAAACACGTATCGAGGAGGAAATCGGCAGCCTGCAGGCGAAGCTGGAAACGGCGATCCGCCAGGTCCAGCAGTGGCGGCGCGAACGCATCGAGCGGGTGCGCAAGCTCAACGAGGAAGTGGTGCTGTTCGCCGTCGGCCACCTGATCGACGATCTGCGCCGCGGCTATGCGGATTTCCTGGCGGTGTGCGCTTATCTGAACGAGGTGCGGCAGAACGTCATCGAGAGCATGGAGGAGTTCCGCCATCCCAGGGAGCACATGTCCGGCCTTGCCGCGCTCACCAGCGAGCCGCCCGATTTCAGCCGCTTCCGGGTCAACCTGCTGGTGGGGCGTGATGGGGCCGAAGGCGCGCCGGTGGTCTACGAGGACCACCCCACCTACCAGAACCTGATCGGACGGGTCGAACACGTTTCCCAGCTTGGCGCGCTGGTCACCAATTTCATGCTGATCAAGCCGGGGGCGCTGCATCAAGCCAACGGCGGCTACCTGCTGCTGGATGCGTCCAAGCTGCTGACCCAGCCGTTTTCCTGGGAGGGACTCAAGCGTGCGCTGGCCACCCACGAAATCCGCATCGAATCGCTCGGCCAGATGTATAGCCTGGTCAGCACCGTGTCGCTGGAGCCGGAACCGATTCCGCTCGACGCCAAGGTGATCCTGATCGGCAATCGCATGCTGTATTACCTGCTCGCGCAATACGATCCGGAGTTCGGCGAGCTGTTCAAGGTGGCGGCCGATTTCGAGGACGAAGTGGCCCGCAGCCCGGACAACGATCTTCTCTACGCACGGCTGATCGGCACCCTGGCGCGCCGGGAAAAGCTGCGGCCGTTCGACCGCGATGCGGTGGCGCAGGTGATCGAGCACAGCGCCCGGCGCGCCGAGGATGCGGAAAAGCTCTCCACCCACATGCAGAGTCTGGCCGATCTGGTGCGCGAGGCGGATTACTGGGCGGCCCTGGACAAGCGGGAGGTGGTGTCGCGCGCCGACGTCGAGCGCGCGATCGACGCCCAGATCAGGCGCTCCGACCGCCTGCGCGAGCGTTCGCACGAAGCCATCCTGCGCGGCATCCTGCATATCGATACCGACGGCGAGCGGGTGGGGCAGGTCAACGGCCTGTCGGTTTTTCAGCTCGGCGACTTCAGCTTCGCCCAGCCGTCGCGCATTACCGCCAACACCCGCCTCGGCGGCGGCGAGCTGGTCGACATCCAGCG
>JAUPLV010000065.1 GCA_030836725.1 Pseudomonadota bacterium
TGTTTGCCGGCGCAATTGGCCGCTTTGTGTCGAATCACCCCAGCATCAAGATGCTGGCCCTGTCCTTCCTGGTGGCGGTAGGGGTAGTGCTGATCGCCGAGGGCTTTGGCCATCATGTACCCAAAGGCTACATCTACTTTGCCATGGCTTTTTCGCTGACGGTGGAAATGCTCAATATTCATATGCGCCGGCGGCGCGCCTCGGCGGTACACCTGCACGCGCCCTACTCTCCGGAAAATCGCAGCGATTAAGCCAGGACGCGTGGAACGATCCCGGCTTCATTCGGCGCCGCCAGTTCGTCGGCGGCAAACCCAATACCTGCCGCCCACAGCAATTGCCCGTTGCACCACAGCAAGGGCAGCCGCGCACGCTGCCAGGGCGGAACAGCATGTTCCTGCATCAGGTTTTTCAGGCTGCGATGGGGGCCGCCTTCATGCAAGCGCATGCGTTCACCGCCCTGACGCACGCCGAGCGTGACCACGCCGGCCGTCAGCGCAGTCCGTTTCAACCCCGCACCCAGCTCGGTATCCATGTACACGTCCACCCCGGCGGACGGCACCGCCAGCCGCGTTTCACCCTGCCAGCGAACCGGCGGCGCCGAGGCTGGAGCGCTCGGCACGAGATATGCCCCGCCGCGGTAACGCCATACATCAACTGGCCCCAGCCTGACACAGACGCGCGCATCGTGCCGCGCATCGAGCAACTGATGCAGCGCCTCGTTCAGCCGCCGCGCGCTGGGTAAAGGCTGGCCATGCTGTTCGATGAAATAGCGCAGCAGATTGCGCGCACGGGAGGTCGACAGGCGCGCCAGCACCGCGCAATCAAGGCGGCCTCCACTCATGGCGTCAAGCGCATCAAGCTGCGCAAGGTCGTCCAGCAATTCCGCGGCGTCGGCCTGCAGGGCGGCAGCGCGCGCGAGGGTGGCGCCGGCGCCGGGAAAATGCGCGGCCAGCAGCGGCATCACCTGCTGGCGCAACGCATTGCGCCGGTAGCGCGTGTCCTGGTTGCTTTCGTCCTCCACCCATGCAAGATCATGCCTCCGCGCATAGTCGAGCAGATCGGCACGGGTCACGTCGAGCAGCGGCCTCAACTGCGCCGCGTGCCAGCCCGGCCGGGACTGCAGTTCGGCCATCGCCGCCAGGCCTTTGGGACCGGCGCCGCGCAGCAGTTGCAGCAAAAGCGTTTCGGCCTGGTCGTCCTGCTGGTGCGCGGTAAGCAGATAGTCCGCGTCCAGCGCGGCAAAAATGCGCTGGCGCTCGCGCCTCGCGGCAGCCTCGATTCCTGCGGAATCGTCGAGGGCAATCCGTACCCGATGGAGGGTCAGTTCAAGGGAATGCGACGCGCAGAGCCGTTTACAAAATTCAGCCCAGTCGTCGGCATGCGGGGACAGGCCATGGTGCACGTGCACGGCCCGCAGTTCAAAGGGATGACGATCGCGTAGCGACAGCAGGATGTGCAGCAGGGCCACCGAGTCGAGCCCGCCCGACAGGGCCAGCACCAGATGCGCATGCGGCGGCACATGACGGGCAAGGCTGGCCGCCGCCCGGGCGGCGGCCGGCTTATTTGGCAGGGGCTTCCTTGAAGCTGCCATATGCCCGCAAGCGCTGGTAGCGCGCAGCCAGCAGGGCATCGGTCGGCTGTTTGCGCAACTCGACGATCGTATCGGTCAACGCACGGCGCATCGACTGGAACATGGTGTCCCAGTCGCGCTGCGCGCCGCCCAGCGGCTCTTCCACGATGCGGTCGACCAGTCCGTTCGCTTTCAGCCGGTCGGCGGTAATGGCCAGGGTTTCGGCGGCGACCGAAGCCTTGTCGGCGCTCTTCCACAGGATCGAGGCGCAGCCTTCGGGCGAGATCACCGAATAGGTGGAGTACTGCAGGATCAGGGTGCGGTCGCCGACGCCGATGGCCAGCGCGCCGCCCGACCCGCCTTCGCCGACGATGGTGCAGACGATCGGCGTCTGCAGTTCGGCCATCACATAGAGGTTGCGCGCGATCGCCTCGGACTGCCCACGCTCCTCGGCGCCGATGCCGGGATAGGCGCCGGGCGTGTCGATGAAGGTGAAAATCGGCAGCTTGAATTTCTCAGCCAGCCGCATCAGCCGCAGGGCCTTGCGATAGCCCTCGGGGCGCGGCATGCCGAAATTGCGATAGATCTTTTCCTTGGTGTCGCGGCCTTTCTGGTGGCCGATCACCATCACCGGCTCGCCGTTGAAACGCGCCATGCCGCCGACAATCGCAGCATCATCGGCATAGGCGCGGTCGCCATGCAGCTCGGAAAAATCGGTGAACAGCCCCTGCACATAATCCAGGGTATAGGGCCGCTGCGGATGGCGCGCCACCTGCGATACCTGCCAGGCGTTGAGCTTGGCGTAGACATCCTTGGTCAGCGTCTGGCTCTTTTTCTGCAGGCGGCGAATTTCCTCCGAGATGTCCAAAGCGGAGTCGTCCTGCACGAAGCGCAGTTCTTCGATCTTGGCTTCGAGCTCGGCGATCGGCTGCTCAAAGTCGAGGAAAGTGGTTTTCATCAGTGGCCTTCATCAAACTGTCACAGAAAACAGGTTATCCGGGAATTCTAACAGCCGGATACCGTTTGCTTCGCGGCATCTCAATGATGGTGATGTCCGTGTGCGCCGTGCGCATGGCGGTGCTCGACCTCGTCCTGCGAAGCGGCGCGCACATCGGATACCACGCACGCGAAATGCACCGCCTGCCCCGCATAGGGATGGTTGCCGTCGACCACCACCTTTTCCTCGGCGATATCGGTCACGGTATAGAGCATTTCCTCGGCGCCGTCGAGCGGCGAGCCGACGAACTGCATGCCGATCTCGATGTCGGCGGGAAAGGATTCGCGCGGCTCCAGACGGACCAGTTCTTCATCGAATTCGCCGAAGGCATCGGCCGGCTGCAACTTGAGGTCGACCTTGTCGCCGACCGCCTTGCCTTCCAGCGCCTGCTCCACCAGCGGGAAAATGTTGTCGTATCCGCCATGCAGGTAGCTGACCGGTTCATCGCTTTCCTCCAGCAGCCTGCCTTCCATGTCGCGGACGATGTAGGTGATGGTAACGACGGTGTCTTTGCCGATATTCAATTGAGTTCCCCTTTGCTCATTAAAGCAACCAGTTGAAGCACTTCCTCCGCGTGACCGCGGCTGGAAACGCCGTACAGTGCGTGACGGATGACGCCCTGTTTGTCGATGACGAAGGTGGAGCGCACCACGCTTTTACGCATGACGCCATCCACTTCCTTGTCCTGCAATACGCCGTAGGCTGTGCAGGTCGTTTGATCCTTGTCGGCCAGCAACCTCACGCTGATGCCGTGCTTGTCGCGAAACTCGCCATGCTTGATGCAATCGTCGCGCGAAACCCCGAGCACCGTCGCGCCCAGTCTGGCGAAGTCGTCCTCCAGTTCGGAAAACTCGATCGCCTCGGCGGTGCAGCCCGGCGTGTCGTCGCGCAGGTAGAAATACAGCACCAGATTCTTGCCGCGGAACTGGGACAGTTCGACGACATTCATGTCCGCATCCGGGTTTGAAAAATCCGGTGCAGGGTCTCCAGCTTTCAACATAGGGGCTCCACCGCATATTTTTCGGCAGCATTCTAACAGGGGGCGCTCATGACATCGTTATAATTAAAATTAATTCGATGACTGCAACCCTACCCGGCAGCTGACCCTCGCCGGACCAGAGCCGCGCTGTGCGAGCGCCATTGCGACCCGCTTGAGCCGGCTGGAGATCGACGTTCATGAATGCTTTTGAAACCCCCTCCGAGTTCCGCGCCGCGTTCGATACGCTGCTGGCCGGCACACACCGCCAGCTGCGTGTCTACGATCACGATCTTGGCCTGCTGGATATCGATCAGGCGCCGCGCCATGCGGCGCTACGCGCCTTGTGCGTGGCCGGCGGCGGCCGCCGCATCGAACTGCTGCTCGACGACATCAGTCGGGTAGCGAGCAACCATCCCCGGCTGATGCAACTGGTGCGCGACTTTGGACATGTCCTCGAAATTCGCCGGGCGGATCCCGATGAACCGCGCCCCGATCAAGCATTCGTGCTGTCCGATCGCCACGGCGTGCTGTTGCGCGCCGACAAGGCGGCGGTGCATGGCCTCCTCCATCCGGATGATCCCGGCCGTGCCACGATTCTGCATCAGGAATTCGACAGCATGTGGCAGCGTTCACCGTCAAGGGTGTCGGCAACAAAGCTAGGCCTGTGAGTTCTGAATACGGCTCAACCAAACCAGTTCCGGCTCGCCGGATCGGCCATGAACCTCAGCGCCGGTCCACCCACCGGATGCCCATGAGCGCGATGGCCAGAAAAATCAGCAGCGGCAGGATCGAAACGATCACAACCGGCCAGTCATTCAACAGGCCGAGGTGACCGAACAGCCGGCTCAGAAGATGGAACCCGAGCCCGGCAAGAATGCCGATGAAAATCTTGCTGCTGGCGCCGCCGGCACGCGGCCCCTGGATGGCGAACGGCATGGCGATCAGCATCATGATCGGAATGACGAAGGGGCTGATGAATTTCGACCACAGCGCGAGTTCGTAACGCGTGGCTTTCTGCTTGTTTTCCTTCAGGTGCACCACATAGCGCCACAGGGTGCGCGCCGACATTTTCTCCGGCGCGATCAGCAACACGCTGAGGATATCGGGCGTCAGCACAGACTGCCAGTCCTTGCGCTCGCTGCGGACAGCGCGAATGCCATCCGCGCCAAACTGCGTTTCCATCACCTGCTGCAGATCCCAGGTCTGATGGCCGCTCCAGCTGGCCTTCTCGGCGGCACGGATCCAGCCAAGATGACCATCGGCATCGAAGCCGTAAATCTCGATACCACGCAAAGTGTTGTCTGGCATCACTTCACGCACGTTGATGAAGGCGCTGCCGTCCTTCACCCAAAGACCGGAGCGGAACTGCTGCGCCACCACCGAGCGGGTGGCCGCCAGTTTATAGCGCTGCGCCGTCTGCTCCGACCATGGCGCGACATATTCGCCAAGCGTCAGAACCAGCAACGAAATCAACACCCCGATTACGGCGAAATAACCGGCCACACGCCAGTTTGACAGGCCCGACACGCGCATCACCGCGTATTCGGAATTCCCCACCAGGCGCGACAGCGCGAACAAGGTGCCGATGAGTGCCGCCACCGGCAGAATTTCGTACAAATGTCCGGGAAGGCCGAGCAGCACCACCACGGCGGCCTGCCCCAGACCGTAATTGTTGCGGCCCAGACTGCCCAGTTCCTGCATTACGTCAAAAAATGCAAACAGCACCAGTAACGCCAGCAGCACGAAACCGGATGCAACCAGCACCTGGGCCGCCAGATAACGCGCAAGCAAACTCATGAACGCCTCCTGCGCAAGGGAGATTGCCGCATGCGCAGATAAAACAGTGCAATCACGGCAAGCAGCATCAGCAGGTGCGACCCCAGCATTCCAGTCCAAGGATTCATTTTGTCCTGCGCAACCCAGGCCTGGGACAGTGACAACAGGTTGTTGTAGAGGAAGTAAAGCAGCAGCGCGATCACCAGCCCGTAGGAGCGGCGTGCCCGGGTGTTGACGAAACTGAGGGGAATCGCCATCACGGCAAGAATCAGCGCAGAGAGCGGCACTCCCAGCCGCCACAGCAATTCGGCGCGGCCCGTGGGCGTGGCGTCGGCCAGCAGTTCCTTCGCCCGCGCCTGGCGAACAGTGGTTTCCTTGCCTCCGACCGGAACCGGGTCGAGCCGCATCCAGTAGCGCTCGAACTGCACAATGCGATAGTCGAGTTGGCCGGGCGTACCCTCATAACGGCGTCCATCCTTGAATACCAGGTAGCGCGAGCCGTCGGGCAACTCGGTGTGATTGCCCTCGCGCGCCACCACCAGACCGAGCTGGCCGTCGATACGCGACTGCATGAACACGTTGCGCACAATACCGGTCAGCGGGTTGAGCGATTCGACGTAATAGACACGCTGGCCGGCGCCGGACTCGGCGAACATCCCCGGAGCGATCAGCGCGCTTTCGCTGCGGCTGCGCAGATCCTGGCGATATTCGCTTTTCTTTATTTGGACCCACGGATTGAGCACCAGCGTCAGCAGCAGGATCACCAGCGAAAACGGTATGGCAAAGGCCAGCACCGGCCTCATCCATTGCGTAAGCGACAATCCGGCGTTGAACCAGATGACCATTTCGCTATCGCGCCACATGCGCGACAACGGCAGCAGCACACCGGCAAACAGCGCGATGGTCATCAATACCGGCAGGAAATGAAGCAATGAAAAGCCCAAAAAGGTAAACACCGCCTCATTGGCGATTTCGCCGCGCGCCACATCGCCGAGCAGCCGGATGAACAGGACCACCAACGAAATCGCGACCAGCACCATCAGCACGGCGCCGGTGGTGAGGCCCATCTCGCGGGTCAGGGTGCGGCGATAAAGCATGGCGGCGTCCGGTGAGCGTTCGCGGCATGAACTTGATTTTGACAATCCGCCGCGCCTGCGCCAATAATCGCAAAACTGGCGACGCCAATCCTCGACGCATCGGCAAATTGTATTTTTTTGAGCACGGACATGGAAAACAAGGAAATCGAACTCGAATTTAGCATAAAAAGCGGCGCGCCCGAAAAGCAGCGCACCGCCTGCATCGTCGTCGGCGTATTCGAAAACCGCAAGCTGTCCGGCCCGGCAATCGACATCGATCACGCCAGCGACGGCTACCTGTCGGACATCCTGCGCGGCGGCGACATGGATGGCAAGGCCGGCAGCACGCTGCTGCTGCACCGGGTTCCCAACATCCTGGCCGACCGCGTGCTGCTGGTGGGTCTCGGCAAGGAGCGCGACTTCCACGAGAAGGCCTATCGCGACGCCATTTCCCGCGCGGTGAAGACCCTGCGCGACACCGGCTCGATGGATGCTGTCATCACCCTGTCCGAAATCCCGGTAAGGAAACGCGACGCCACCTGGAACATCGAGCAGGCTGTCATCAGCGCCCACGAGGCGCTGTACCGCTTCCTCACCATGAAGAGCAAGCCCGACGAAACGCGACGGCCGCTGAAGCGCTTGACCTTCGCCGTGTCGCGGCGCGGCGAGCTGAAGTTCGGCGAGGCCGGCCTCGCGCGCGGACTGGCCATCGCCCACGGCATCGACCTGGCCAAGGACCTCGGCAACACGCCGTCGAACATCTGCACCCCCGAATACCTGGCCGCCGAGGCACAGAAAGTGGCGAAGGCCCATGGCTTCGGCTGCGAGGTGCTCGACCAGGCCGCCTGCGAAAAGCTCGCAATGGGTGCCTTCCTGTCGGTCGGCAAGGGCAGCGACAAACCACCGCGCTTCATCGTGCTGAAGCACGAAGGCGGCGCGAAGAACGAGAAGCCGGTGGTGCTGATCGGCAAGGCGGTCACCTTCGACGCCGGCGGCATTTCGCTGAAGCCGGCTCCCGACATGGACGAGATGACCTACGACATGAGCGGCGGCGGTGCCGTCATCGGCGCCTTCCGCGCCATCGGCGAGTTGGGGCTGCCGCTCAACGTCATCGGCCTCGTTCCCGCCTGCGAAAACCTGCCCGACGCCGAAGCCAACAAGCCGGGTGACATCATCACCTCGATGTCCGGCCAGACCATTGAGATCCTCAACACCGACGCCGAGGGTCGCCTCCTCCTGTGCGACTCGCTGACCTATGCGGAGCGCTTCGAGCCCGACGCGGTGGTCGATCTGGCCACGCTGACCGGCGCCTGCGTGATCGCGCTCGGTGCCCACCCCAGCGCTCTTTTCAGCAACCACGACCCGCTGGCACGCGAGATCGAGCACGCCGCTGACCAGGCCTGGGACCGCGTCTGGCGCATGCCGCTGTGGGAAGACTACCAGGAGCAATTGAAGAGCAGCCACGCCGACATGGCCAACATCGGCGGTCGCCCCGCCGGTTCGGTCACCGCCGCCTGCTTCCTGTCGCGTTTCGCCAAGAAGTACCACTGGGCGCACCTCGACATCGCCGGCACCGCCTACAAGGGCGGCCGCGACAAGACATCGACTGGACGCCCGGTGTCACTGCTGGTGCACTTCCTGCTGAACCGCGCGGAAAAATGACCGAGATCACCTTCTATACCCATGCCGGCGATCTGCTTGATGTCGCCCGCCGCGTCGCTTCCAAGGCGTATGGCCAGGGTCGGCAGGTCATGATTTACGCGCCGGATGCGGCGGTTGCCGACGCGATCGACGGCCTGCTGTGGACGACGCCCGCGCTGGGCTTCGTGCCGCACTGTCGGGACCGCGACAGTCTGGCGGGTGAAACGCCGGTTCTGATCGGCGCCAACGCCGACGCACTGCGTAGCGCCGACGTGATGATCAACCTGCACACCGAGCAGCCGCCCGCCTTTGCCCGCTTCGAACGCCTGGTCGAAATCGTCGGCCAGGATGAAGTTGGGGTCGAGCAAGGACGCGCACGCTGGCGCTTTTACAAAACACGCGGCTACCCACTGACCCAGCACGACATGCGTCAGGCCGCAGGCTAGGAGGCATCGATGACCGAAAATCCCCTGTTGAACAAAATGGATGCGCTGCTGAAAAAACATCGCGGCAGCGGCGAAACCGACAGTTCACCCCCATCCACCCACCCTCCTTCTCCCGAACATACAGCCCCCGCCGAACCCATGCCGCCGGCCGGAGCCTGGCTGCCGGTGCTGACCGACGTAATCGAGCGGGGTACCCCCCCCACTGCTTCACGGCAGACAAAACAGCCTGCCATCACATCGACGGCCATGCCTGTTCCGGCAGCCGCCGCGGTCGCACCTGCCGAGGGTGACGCCATCGCCGAGCATTTGTTGGGCGAACTCGCGCCTCGCCTGTCCGAGGCGATGGAAAAGCAGGTCGCCGCCGAACTACGAAAGAACCTCGATCAAACCGTCGCCAACCTGCTCAGCCAGCTTGACGTCAACGTGCGCGACATCGTGCGCGATGCCGTCGCCGAAAAACTCAAGCAGCCGCACGATCCGTCGACCTGAAGCCCCTTCTTCAGCAGCATTTTGCGGCGCCGGCCCGAAGCTTTTTTGGGACTTGTCTCAGGTTTTCGGGACGCGTCCCGGCCTTTTTGGGATAATGCCGGCTTTGCGCGCACCCCATGGAACTCGCCAAATCCTTCGAACCAGCTGACATCGAAAAGCGCTGGTACAGCCACTGGGAAAACTCAGGCTATTTCAAAGCCGGCGCATACGACTCCACACGGGCTTCAGCCCGTAGTGGATCGGAGTCCCCTTGCGGGGCATACGACTCCACACGGGCTTCTACCCTGAAGGGCACAAGAGCCCGTAGTGGATCGGAGTCCCCTTGCGGGGATGCCTCCGATGCCGCCGCCTACTGCATCATGCTGCCGCCGCCCAACGTCACCGGCACGCTGCATATGGGGCATGCCTTCCAGCACACCCTGATGGACGCCCTCACCCGCTATCACCGCATGGCGGGCGACAATACGCTGTGGCAGCCGGGCACCGACCACGCCGGCATCGCGACGCAAATCGTGGTTGAGCGCCAGCTCGACGCGCAAGGCGTTTCGCGCCACGATCTCGGCCGTGAGAAATTCCTCGAAAAGGTGTGGGAGTGGAAGGAACATTCCGGCTCCACCATCACCCGCCAGATGCGCCGCCTCGGCACCAGCCCCGACTGGAGCCGCGAGCGCTTCACCATGGACGATGGCCTGTCGAAGGCCGTCACCGAAGTGTTCGTGCGGCTGTATCGCGAAGGCCTGATCTATCGCGGCAAACGGCTGGTGAACTGGGATCCGGTACTGCAGACCGCGGTGTCCGACCTCGAGGTCGTCCCCGCCGAGGAAGACGGCTTCATGTGGGAGATCAACTACCCGCTGGAGGACGGCTCCGGCTTCCTGACCGTCGCCACCACCCGCCCGGAAACCCTGCTCGGCGACACCGCCGTGGCGGTGAACCCGCAGGATGAGCGATACGCGCACCTGATCGGCAAGCAGGTACGCCTGCCTATCGCCGAGCGCAGCATCCCCATCATCGCCGACGACTACGTCGACCGCGAATTCGGCACCGGCGTGGTCAAGATCACCCCCGCGCACGACTTCAACGACTGGCAGGTCGGCCAGCGCCACAAACTGGCGGCGATCAGCGTGCTGACGCTCGACGCTAAAATGAACGAGGTCTGCCCCGCCGAATACCAGGGACTGGACCGCTACGACGCTCGCCAGAAGCTGCTCGACGAACTCCACGAGAAGGGTCTCCTGGTCTCGGCCAAGCCGCACAAGCTGATGATCCCGCGCGGCGATCGCACCCACGCGGTGATCGAGCCGATGCTCACCGACCAGTGGTTCATGAGCATGGAGGGCCTGGCCAAACAGGGTCTAGCCGCGGTCGATTCGGGCGAGCTGAAATTTGTGCCGGAGAACTGGACCACCACCTATCGCCAGTGGCTGGAGAACATCCAGGACTGGTGCGTCTCGCGTCAGCTGTGGTGGGGCCATCGCATTCCCGCGTGGTACGACGCCGACGGAAATTTCTACGTCGCCTACACCGAGGAGGAGGCAAGGAAGCAGGCCGGCGGGCGCGCGCTGACGCAGGACAACGACGTGCTCGACACTTGGTTTTCCAGCGCGCTGTGGCCGTTCTCGACGCTGGGCTGGCCGGAGCCGACGAAGGAACTGGAGCGCTTCCTGCCGACCTCGGTGCTGGTCACCGGCTTCGACATCATCTTCTTCTGGGTCGCGCGCATGGTGATGATGTCGCTGCACTTAACCGGCAAGGTGCCGTTCCGCGAGGTCTACGTCACCGGCCTGGTGCGCGATTCCGAAGGCCAGAAGATGAGCAAGTCGAAGGGCAACGTGCTCGACCCGATCGACCTCATCGACGGCATCGCGGTCGACGAACTGGTTGCCAAGCGCACCACCGGTCTGATGGACCCCAGGAAAGCCCCAAGCATCGAAAAGCGCACCCGCAAGGAGTTCCCCGACGGCATCGCCGCCTTCGGCACCGATGCCCTGCGGTTCACCTTCGCCAGTCTCGCCACCCACGGCCGAGACATCAAGTTCGACCTGCAGCGCGCCGAAGGCTACCGCAATTTCTGCAACAAGCTGTGGAACGCCACCCGCTTCGCGCTGATGAATCTGGAAGGCCACGACTGCGGCCAGGACGCGGGCCAGCCGATGGAATACTCCGACGCCGACCGCTGGATCGCCGAGCGGCTGCAGCAGGCCATCGGCGAAGTGCATGCAGCCTTCAGCGCCTACCGCTTCGACCAGGCCGCGCGTGCCGTCTATGAGTTCGTGTGGGACGAATACTGCGACTGGTATCTGGAACTCGCCAAGGTGCAGTTGAACAGCGGAACGCCCGAGCAGCAGCGCGCCACCCGCAGAACGCTGGCCAGCGTGCTCGAAACCACGCTGCGCCTCGCCCACCCGATCATCCCCTTCATCACCGAGGAGCTTTGGCAGAAGGTCGCGCCGCTCGCCGGCGTCAGCGGCGACAGCATCATGCTCGCAACCTACCCGCAAATCGACGAAACGCAGCGCCACCCCGGCAGCGTCGCACGAATTCAATTGCTGAAGGAACTGGTCAACGCCTGCCGCACCCTGCGCGGCGAAATGAACCTGTCACCCGCCCAGCGCGTGCCGCTGCTGGTCGAGGGCGATGCAACC
>JAUPLV010000178.1 GCA_030836725.1 Pseudomonadota bacterium
AATCTCAGCATCCTCTTGTCCGGCCGGCTGACCTGGCCGGCGGTGGCGATGCTGCTGGATTCGGGCACCCCCGGCTTCGATGCGCTGGTCGCCCCCGGCCACGTCTCCACCGTGATGGGGCCGGAGGAATGGACCTTCGTCGTCGACCGGCACGACATCCCCGCCGCGGTCGCCGGCTTTGCACCGGAGTCGCTGCTGGCGTCGTTCTATTCGGTGCTGCGCCAGTTGAAAAGCGGCGAGCGTTTTCTCGACAACTGCTATCGTGAAGTCGCGCATCCGGGCGGCAATCCCACTGCGCTGCGCCTGCTCCATGACACGATGGATGTCGTCGATGCCAACTGGCGCGGCATCGGCGTCATTCCCCGTTCCGGCTATGCGCTGAAGCCGGCTTACGCCAGACACGATGCGCGCCGGCTGTTCCCCGACCACACCGACCCCGGCCGCCGCCGCGCCGGAGAGATGCCGCCCGGCTGCGATTGCGCGCAGGTGGTGCTAGGGAAAATCTATCCGAATCAGTGCCGCATCTATGGCAAGGCCTGCACCCCGCGCAACCCGGTCGGCCCCTGCATGGTGTCGGACGAAGGCGCCTGCCGCATCTGGTGGGCGGGCGGCGTACGCGTAGCCGTCGATGCCTGAGCAAATCACTGAGACCATCACACAGCGCATCACCCTCAGCGGCCGGGTGCAGGGCGTAGGCTTTCGACCCTTCGTTTACCGCCTGGCGCAGCAACACCAGATCAAGGGCTGGGTGCGCAACGTCAACGGTGCCGTCGAAATCCAGGCCGAAGGCGATCCCATCCAGCTCCAGCGATTCAGCCACGCGCTGCTGAGCGAAGCACCGCCGCTGTCGGCCCCCGGCCCGCTCTCCGTCACCGACTGCCCATCCGAACACGCCGAAACCTTCTCCATCCTCGGCAGCCAGTCGGGCATGGCTGCCGATATTCATCTGCCCACGGACGGATTCGTCTGCGCCGACTGCCTGGCCGAACTGCACGACCCGGCCAACCGCCGCCACCGCTATCCCTTCATCAACTGCACCCAGTGCGGCCCGCGCTACACGCTGATCACCGCCCTGCCCTATGACCGCCCCAACACCTCGATGCGCGACTTTCCCTTGTGCGCGGATTGCCGGCACGAGTACGAAAACCCGCTCGACCGCCGCTTTCATGCCGAGCCGATCGCCTGCCCGGTATGCGGTCCGCATTTGCAGTTTGTCTCGGGCAAGGAAACACATGAGGGCGACGAGGCCGCACTGGCCGCCACCGTCGCCGCCCTGCGCGCGGGGAAAATCGTCGCGGTCAAAGGCATCGGTGGCTACCACCTGCTGTGCGATGCCCGCAATGACAGCGTCATCGCCACGCTGCGCGAGCGCAAGCCCCGCCCGGCCAAGCCGCTGGCGGTGATGGTGCGCGATCTCGATGCCTTGCGCGCCCTCGTCCACGTTGCACCGGAACTGGAACACTTCATCGCCGCGCCGGCCCGCCCCATCGTGCTGCTGCCCCGGCGTGCCGATGCGGACCTGTCGCCGCTGATCGCGCCCGGACTCGGGGAAGTCGGCTGTCTGCTGCCCTATTCGCCGCTGCATGCCTTGTTGCTGAACGGCTTTGGCGGACCGCTGGTGGCGACCTCGGGCAACCTCTCCGGCGAGCCGGTACTGACCGACAACCATGAAGCGCAAACCCGCCTGAGCCACCTCGCCGATGCTTTCCTGCATCACAACCGACCCATCGTGCGCCCGGCCGATGACCCGGTGTACCGGGTCATCGGCGGCACGCCGCGCCCGTTGCGCCTGGGACGCGGCATTGCGCCGCTGGAACTGGAACTGCCCGCGCCGCTGCCCGAGCCGGTGCTGGCGCTCGGCAGCCACATGAAGAACACGCTCTGCCTCGCCTGGGGCACACGGGCCGTGATCTCGCCGCATATCGGCGAACTCGACACCCTGCGCAGTCTGGACACCCTGGCGCAGGTCGCCGCCGACCTGCAGGCCTTGTACCAGGTACAGGCCACCCGCATGCTGATCGACCGCCACCCCGGCTACGGCTACCGGCGCTACGCGCGCGAACGCCAGTTGCCGCTGAGCGAGATCTGGCATCACCACGCCCACGCCTCCGCCGTGGCGTGGGAATTCCCGGATGTCGACGAATGGATCGTGTTTGCCTGGGACGGCGTCGGGTTTGGCGAGGATCTCAGCCTGTGGGGCGGCGAGGCCTTCACCGGCGCACCCGGTCGCTGGCGGCATGCCGCCGCGTGGCGGCCGTTTCACCTGCCCGGCGGCGACAAGGCTGGACGCGAGCCGTGGCGCGCCGCGGCGGCGTTGCTGTGGGAAACAGGCCAGACTGCGCCATTTGCGCCCGAGCCGCTGCACCAGGCCTGGTCGCATCGACTGAACAGCCCGGCCAGTTCGTCCGCCGGACGCCTGTTCGATGCCGCCGCCGCCCTGTGCGGCGTCTGCACCCACGCCAGCTTTGAAGGCGAAGGCCCGATGCGGCTGGAAGCGATGGCCACGACGTCTTCGGACACGCATGCGCTTGCCCTGCCGCTCGAACGCGACACACTCGGGATCTGGCGCACCGACTGGGCGCCGCTGTTGCCCATGCTGACCGACGCCACCCGCCCTGCGGCCGAGCGCGCAGCCAGTTTCCATCACAGCCTGGCGCAGGCGCTGGTCGATCAGGCCATGCGATTGCGCGAGCAAACCGGCATTTCAACCATCGGCCTCACCGGCGGCGTATTCCAGAACCGTCTGCTGGCCGAATCCGCCATCGCGCGGCTTGAGGCAGCAGGCTTTAGCGTGCATCTGCCTCGACGCATTCCCGTCAACGACGCCGGACTCAGCTTCGGCCAAATCATCGAGCATCTCTTTACCCCCCTATGAACGACACCCGCATCCTCCTCGCGCACGGCAATGGCGGTCGCCTGATGCGCGAACTCATCGCCGACATTTTCGCCCGCCACCTGTCCAACCCCCTGCTCGACACCGACGCCGACGCCGTGACGCTGCCGCCGCTCGACGGCGAACTGATGGTCACCACCGACGGCTTCACCGTGCAGCCGCTGGAATTCCCCGGCGGCAACCTCGGCTCGCTGGCGGTGCATGGCGTGGTCAACGATCTGGCGGTGGCGGGCGCGGACCCGCGCTATTTCACGCTGTCGGCAATGATCGAGGAAGGCCTGGAAGTCGAGGTACTCGATCGCCTCATCGCCAGCTTTGCCGAGGCCGCGAGGCACAACGGCGTGGCCGTGGTGGCGGGCGACACCAAGGTGGTGCGGCGCGGCGAAGGCGGCGGCCTGTACCTGTCGGTCGCCGGCATCGGCGTCAAGCGCGCGCAGGCCAAACTCGCCATCGAATCCATCGCGCCGGGCGACGTGGTACTGGTGTCCGGCCCGGTGGGCGACCACGGCATTGCCGTGATGCTGGCACGCGAACAGTTCGGACTGTCGGGTGAACTGCGCTCCGACTCGGCTTCGGTGCTGCCGCTGACGCAGGCGGTGCGCGACCTGCCCGGCCTACGCTTCATGCGCGATCCGACGCGCGGGGGACTCGCCACCGTGGCGCATGAAATCGCCCGCGCCTGCGGCCACAACGTGATGCTCGACCAGGCCGCGGTACCGCTGCGCCCGGAAGTCGTATCAGTGTGCGAAATGCTCGGCTACGACCCCTACTACCTGGCCTGCGAAGGCCGCGTCGTCGCGGTGGCCGAGGCATCGGTCGCACCTGAAATCCTCACGCGCTGGCAGGCCCTACCGGAAGGTCGCGATGCCTGCCGGATCGGCCGCGTCGAAGCCGGCGACGGCCGCGTGATCCTGGCAACCCAGCTCGGCGGCCGCCGCGTCCTGGACGAACTGGAAGATGACCCGCTGCCACGCATTTGCTGAAGATTACGCCCCACATATCAAACGAATCAGGCACCGCCCTGGTGACGACAACGGTCCGCCCACACCGCAGTTTCCAGCCGCGAGCGCAAGTTGAGTTTTTTCAGCAGATGCTTGACGCACACCTTCACCGTGCATTCGGCTATCTCCATGTCCCTGGCGATCGGCTTGTTGTGGATTTTCTCGTTTTGGCTCAGCTTGCGCCCACCCGATCAGCATCCAGCGTAATCGGAATATCTCCATGTCGGCCGAATTCGGAAACGGTGGTATGCAGTGCGGCACTCCAGCCTTTTCCTTGAATACGTAGCCGGAACGTGGTCAACAATACGCGGAGCTGAGTTGAGTCC
>JAUPLV010000179.1 GCA_030836725.1 Pseudomonadota bacterium
TCGAAAGAGGGCAAGAAGAAGACGGAGGCAAAACCGACAGCCACTGCCGCGCCGGCACCCGCACCCGCACCCGCACCCGCACCCGCACCCGCACCCGCACCCGCACCCGCACCCGCACCCGCACCCAAGAAATAAGCTTTCGATAACAATCGACCTGATGGATCAAACCCGGGTGGCGCCCCGGCTGGGAACGCCACGACACTAAATGCTCAGATTCTTCCTGCTCTTCCTTGCCATTCAGGCCGCGCTTTTCGGAATCGAGCTGCTCGGTCCGGTGCAGCAAGGCTTCGTCATGCCCTTCACTGGACTGCTGGCGGACATCAGCGCCTTCCTGGTCAAGCTCTTCGATTCCGACGTCACCGCCTACGACAATGTCATCCAGAGCACCAGCAACGGCTTTGGCGTCGCCATCATGCCCGGCTGCAACGGGGTGGAAGCCTGCATCATCCTGATCGCCGCGATCTTCGCATTCCCCTCTCCCTGGCAAGCCAAGATCATCGGCCTGGGGATCGGGCTGGTCGCCGTGCAGGTGGTGAACCTGATGCGCATCATCACCCTGTTCTATCTCGGGCAATGGAACATGCAGTGGTTCGAATTCGCCCATCTCTACCTCTGGCAGGCCCTGATCATGATCGACGTGCTGGTGGTCTGGTTGCTCTGGGTGCGCTACCTCGCGCGCAAGGGAATGATCCGGCTGGGGACACCCAATGCGGCTTAGCCTGGTCGGATTCTTCCTGCTCCAGGCCATCGCCTGGTTCCTTGCTTGTCTGTTCGTCTGGTATCAGATCGGCAGTGCGGCGGCCCTTCCCGCCAACCTGGTGGCCAAGGCGGCGGTGGGGATGTTTTTTCCCTCCTGGGCGGAAGGCGTGGAGCAAGCCGGGGCGACGCTCGTCCTGCTGACCACTCTTGAAGTGTCCGGCATGGCCGGCGTGCCCGAAGGCATGGTCGCGGTGTTCAGCCCGGAGGTGGGTTTCATGAAGTACGGCTACGGCCTGCCGCTGCTGATGGCCCTGTTGTTCGCTTCGCGCGCCAGGCGGATGTTCGCCAAGATCGCCATCGGCGCGGTCGCCCTGCTGCCGTTCCAGGTGTGGGGCGTTTGCTTCGACTGGTTGAAGCAGGTGGCGATCGACACCGGCGCGGCGCCGTTCTCGCCGATGGCGCGCGAACTCATCGCCTTCGGCTATCAGTTCGGCTATCTCGTGCTGCCGACGCTGGTGCCGGTGATGCTCTGGATGGCGATGGACAAGCGGTTCCTGGCCACCTTCATGATGGAGGCGACGATGGATGGGGCGCTGAAGGCCGAAGCCGGCAAGGATGCGGCATCGGGTAAATAGCCCCGGTTCATGTTCGGGTCGGGGCGGAAGCTCGAACGAAGGTGGCGCAAGCGTTTCGATCCGTATCCCGATGCCTCCCCCTGGGCGTGCAGCATCGCCGCGCGCCGACCCTACCCCCTTCGGGTTTTTAGGCGCAGGGGAATGGTTTAGACTTCCCGCAATCGTCCTTACTCTCGGCTACTAGGCAAACATCATGGCGGCTCCCACCCCTACCGAAATCAATTTGCATCAAACGTCGCGCAAGCTGGAAATCGCGTTCTCGGACGGCGCGCGTTTCGAACTGCCGTTCGAGTTTTTACGCGTCTACTCGCCTTCCGCCGAAGTGCGCGGACATGGCCCCGGGCAGGAAGTGCTGCAGGTCGGTAAGCGCGAGGTGCTGATCAACGCCGCCGAGCCGGTCGGCCTGTACGGCATCAATTTCTTTTTCTCCGACGGCCACAATACCGGGATTTATTCCTGGGAGTATCTGCACGATCTTGGCGTGAACCAGGCCGCGATGTGGGATGAATACCTGGCGCGCATGGAAGCCGCCGGCGCCTCGCGCGACCCTGGCATTGCCAAGCTGTTCGAGCAGCGCCCGAAAGGCAAATGAAGCACGGCGTCGTCCCGCGGCACGCAGCGCGCCTTTCGGGGCGCGTTTTGTTTGGGGTCGAACCCGCATGAGTTTGCTAGCCGAGGTTTCGCGGGCGATCTCGAACGCCACCGGGATGCCGTTCGAAGCGACGGCAAGCGACGCCATCGAAGGGGGCTGCATCAATCGTGCATTCAGCCTGTCCGCCGGCCGCCGCCGCTATTTCGTGAAAACCCATGACGCCGGGAAACTTTCGATGTTCGAGGCGGAGGCGGCGGGACTGGAAGCCCTCGCCTCCGCGCACGGCGTGCGGGTTCCTCGCCCGCTGTGCAATGGTGTCGCTGCCGGTCGGGCGTTTCTGGTTCTGGAATATCTTGAGTTGCTTGGTCGCGGCGACGCCGCGCGGCTCGGCGCGCAGCTGGCGCGGCAGCACCGCGTCACCCAGGACCGGTTTGGCTGGACGCGCGACAACACGCTCGGCAGCACGCCGCAGCCGAATGCCTGGGCTGACGACTGGCTGCAATTCTGGCGCGAACAAAGGCTGGGCTTTCAGCTTGAGCTTGCGGCGCGAAACGGCATGGGTTCGCTGCAACGCGAGGGCGATGCGCTGCTCGCCCGCTTCGGGGCGCTGTTCGCGGGCTATCGTCCGCGGCCCTCGTTGCTGCATGGCGATCTGTGGGGCGGCAACCACGGCTTTCTCGCCGATGGAGCGCCGGTGATCTTCGATCCGGCGGTGTACTTCGGCGACCGCGAGTGCGACCTTGCGATGACAGAACTGTTCGGCGGCTTTGCCCCGGATTTTTACGCGGCCTATCGTGAAGCCTGGCCGCTCGACGCGGGCTACGCGACGCGCAGAACGCTCTACAACCTGTATCACATACTCAATCACGCCAATCTGTTTGGAGGCGGCTACGCGGCGCAGGCGCATCGCATGACCGCGCAACTGCTGGCCGAGCTTCGTTAACCGGTTTGGGCCTAGCGTTCGCTCCCTCGCCCGCAAGCGGGAGAGGGTTGGGGAGAGGGAGGCGCAGCCCCGATCGGTTTGGGCCTAGCGTTCGCTCCCTCGCCCGCAAGCGGGAGATAACCAGCGACTTGCCCGCTTGCGGGCTTAGTCGAATGGCTAGTCGTTCCATCAGGGTTGGGGAGAGGGAGGCGCAGCCCCCGGTTTGGCGTTCGCCCTTTCCACGCAAGCGGGAGGAGGCGACAACGCACCTGCCGGGATTGATCGCGCGCGCGGAGGCCCCTGCCCCGGGCGTATTCAGCGCAGCGGCGGCACCGGCTAGGTCTGCGCCAGCCAGCGCAGGGTCGGCACCGCCAGGCCGAACGCGTCGGCATGCTGCAGCGCGCGGGCCAGTCGCGCCGGCGCCGAGCGTCCGGTGCAGCCGTGCTCGGGGTCGCCTTCGAAGGCTTCCAGCATGCCGGCGACAAGCGCATCGCGGTTGTGCGCGACGCCGGTGAGCGCAGCCTGGATGTCCATCACTTCGTTCGCCACCCGGCGCGCGAAAGCTTCATGCCGCGCCCACAGCTGCGACACCGTGCCGCCGGCCTTCAGGCCGGCGATGTTGGTGGTGAGGATGTAGAGGTTCTTGCGCACCAGTTCGAACAGCAGCTCGTCGCCCAGGGCCACTTCGCGGCACGGCAAATCGACGCCGGTCAACGCGCGGCAGAGCAGCGCGGCGCCGGGGCCGGCCACCGGCGATGCGATCAACGGTTTGGCATCGATGCCCTTTTTCTTTTCGAACCACACCGAGATCACGGTGGGATCGACATAACCGTGCGCCAGCCAGTCGCGGGGCAGCAACTCGTTCTGGATCAGCGCCGCGCGAGGTTTCCAGATTTCAGGCATGGCCGCCAGAACGGTATGCAGATCATTCTCGGCCACCGCCACCAGCACCAGTTCGGGTGTGGGATGGGTCTGCGCCAGCGCCGCCATGTCGTCGCCGCGGTTGACCGGGACAACGGCGCATCCGGCGCGCAGCAGGCCACCGGCGAACACGCGGCCAAGCTGGCCGAGACCGATGATGACGACTTTGCTCATGCTGTTTCCAGAAAAAATTTTATCCGCGAAGGACGCGAAGGGGCGCGAAGAAAACCCCCAAACGCTTTCAAGTGGTTTTGAATTTCTTGGCGTTTCTTCGCGTCCTTCGCGGACAAAAAAGCTTTACTCCAAACCCTTCGAATGCAGGTACTCGTCATAGGTGCCAAGGTAGAACTCGACGCCCTGCGGGGTGATTTCAAGGATGCGGGTGGCGAGGCTGCCGACGAACTGGCGGTCGTGCGATACGAAAATCAGCGTACCCT
>JAUPLV010000180.1 GCA_030836725.1 Pseudomonadota bacterium
GTTGTGTTCGTCCAGCGAGGCCGACGGCAACATGCCGATCGAGCCGGAAAGCATCGAGGCCGCGTCCGACAGGATGTCGCCGAAGATGTTGCCGGTGACGATGGTGTCGAACTGCTTCGGCGCGCGGATCAGCTGCATCGCCGCGTTGTCGACGTACATATGCGACAGCGCGACCTCGGGGTATTCCTTCGACACCTCGATCATCACTTCCTTCCACAGCTCGGAGCATTCCAGCACGTTGGCCTTCTCGACCGAGCACAGCTTTTTGCCGCGTTTCATGGCGATGCCGAACGCGACGTGCGCGACGCGGCGCACTTCGGATTCCGAATACAGCATGGTGTTGAAACCGACGCGCTCGCTCCCCCCGGTTGGGCTTGGCCGAATTTCGATCCCGCGCGGCTGGCCGAAATAGACATCGCCGGTGAGCTCGCGCACGATCATGAGGTCAAGACCGGAAACGACTTCGGGCTTCAGCGAGGACGCCCCTGCCAGCTCGGGATACAGCAGCGCCGGGCGCAGGTTGGCGAACAGGTTGAGCTCCTTGCGGATGCGCAGCAGGCCGCGCTCGGGGCGCAGCGGACGATCAAGCGTGTCGTACCGCGGGCCGCCGACGGCGCCGAGCAGCACCGCGTCGGCCTCGCGCGCAAGCTTCAGCGTCGCCTCCGGTAGCGGATCGCCCGCCGCATCGTAGCCGGCGCCGCCGATGGGCGCGGTTTCCATTTCGATTTTGGCGCCTTCGGCACGCAGCGCCTCCAGCACCTTGACGGCCTGGGCGACGATTTCAGGACCAATGCCGTCACCCGGCAGGACTGCAATTTTCATGTTCTTAAAACCCTTTTTCCGCGAAGAACGCGAAGAAACGCGAAGGAAAGCTTTTCTTCGTGACCTTCGCGTCCTTCGCGGATGAAAAAATAATCACGCGAACAGCCACGGCGCTTCCTGCTTGCGCCGCTCTTCGTACGCCCTGATCCTGTCGGCCTGCAACAGGGTCAGGCCGATATCGTCCAGCCCGTTCAGCAGGCGATGCTTGCGCTCGGCGTCCACTTCGAACGCCAGCACCTCGCCGCCCGGAGTGGTCACGGTCTGTCGGTCGAGATCGACTTCCAGACGGTAGCCCTCACTCGCTTCGCATTCGCGGAACAGCCGTTCGACCACGGCGGCGTCGAGCACGATCGGCAGGATGCCGTTCTTGAAGCAGTTGTTGTAGAAGATGTCGGCGTAGGACGGCGCGATGATGGCGCGGATGCCGTAGTCTTCCAGCGCCCACGGCGCGTGTTCGCGGCTCGACCCGCAGCCGAAGTTGTCGCGCGCAAGCAGCACCGAGGCGCCGGCGTAACGCGGAAAGTTCAGTACGAACTCGGGGTTGGGCTGACGCGTGGCCGGGTCCATGCCCGGCTCGCCATGATCGAGGTAACGCCACTCGTCGAACAGGTTGGGCCCGAAGCCGGCGCGCTTGATCGACTTCAGGAACTGCTTGGGAATGATGGCGTCGGTATCGACGTTGGCGCGGTCGAGCGGAACCACCAGTCCGTTAAGTGTGGTGAATGCCTGCATGTGGCTAATTACCCGCCTTGCTGCCGGCTTTTTCGATCGCGCTGCCGGCTTTCTGGACATCCTGGCCCAAACCCTCCAGCGTGTTGCAGCCCGCCAGCGTCATAGCAGCGGAAATCAGAACGGCGATCATCGGTTTCATGGGGTGTTCTCCTTAAAAATCTCGTACATCGACAAAATGTCCGGCGCAGGCGGCGGCGGCGGCCATCGCCGGGCTGACGAGGTGCGTCCTGCCGCCCTGCCCCTGCCGCCCTTCGAAGTTGCGGTTGGACGTGGAGGCGCAGCGCTCGCCCGGCTCCAGCCGGTCCGCGTTCATCGCCAGGCACATCGAGCAGCCGGGCTCGCGCCACTCGAAGCCGGCCTCGACAAAAATCCTGTCCAGGCCCTCGGCCTCGGCCTGCTGCTTGACCAGGCCGGAACCCGGCACCACCATCGCCAGCTTGACGTTGGGCGCGACCTTGCGGCCCTTCGCAACGCTGGCGGCCTCGCGCAGGTCCTCGATCCGGGAATTGGTGCACGAGCCGATAAACACCTTGTCCACCGCAATCTCGGCCATCGGCGTGCCGGCCGCAAGGCCCATGTATTCCAGCGCACGCGTCCAGTCGTGCCGCTTGACCTCGCTCGGCGCGTCGGCCGGGTTCGGCACGCGGCCGCCGATGGTCGTCACCATCTCGGGGGAAGTGCCCCAGGTAACCTGCGGCTCGATCTTCGCGGCATCGAGTTCGACCACGCGGTCGAACGCCGCGTCGGCATCCGAGTGCAGCGTGTTCCACCACGCCACGGCCTTGTCCCATGTGTCTCCCTTGGGCGAATAGGGACGGCCCTTGACGTAGTCGATGGTGGTCTGGTCGACCGCCACCATGCCGGCGCGTGCGCCGGCCTCGATGGCCATGTTGCACAGGGTCATGCGGCCTTCCATCGACAGCGCGCGGATCGCCGCGCCGCCGAATTCCAGCGCGTAGCCGGTGCCGCCGGCGGTGCCGATCTCGCCGACGATCGCCAGGGCGACGTCCTTGGCGGTCACGCCCCTGCCGAGCACGCCGTCAACCTTGACCAGCATGGTCTTCGACGGCTGCTGCCACAGGCATTGCGTCGCCAGCACGTGCTCGACTTCGGAGGTGCCGATGCCGAACGCCAATGCCCCAAAAGCACCATGCGTCGAGGTGTGCGAGTCGCCGCAAACAACCGTCATGCCGGGCAGGGTCAGGCCCTCCTCGGGGCCGATGACGTGGACGATGCCCTGGCGGATGTCATCCATCCTGAACTCGGTGATGCCGAACTCGGCGCAGTTGGCATCGAGCGTTTCGACCTGCAGGCGCGAGATCGGGTCGGCGATGCCCTGGCTGCGGTCGGTCGTCGGCACGTTGTGGTCGGGCACGGCGATCGCCGCATCGGTGCGGCGTGGTTGGCGATGAGCCAGCTTCAGCCCCTCGAACGCCTGCGGGCTGGTGACTTCATGCACCAGGTGGCGGTCGATATACAGCAGCGTGGTGCCGCCGGCCTCGACGTGCACCACGTGGGCGTCCCACAGTTTCTGGAATAAGGTGAGTCCTGACATGCAGAGTTAAGCGTAACAGCGCGTAAAGTATTGATTATTCCATAGCTTGGGCTGTTTTCATCATTCTGAATGCAGCGCTGGCACGGGTTTTGTTTGTCCCCACGTTGCATACACCCCCCACGCCAGTGCCGCGCTGACGGCGGCGAGAGTGAAAGTCCATGCCGGGCCAATGGTTTCCCAGGTCAGCCCGCTGGACAGCCCGCCGATGGTGCCACCCACGCCGTAGGACAGGCTGGTGTAGAGCGCCTGGCCGCGCGCCTGGTGACGCCCGCGAAAATGAGCGTGGATCAGCGCCACCGCCGCCGCGTGATAGGTGCCGAAGGTGAAGGCGTGCAGCGTCTGCGCGCCCCACACCACCCAGGCCGATTCCACCCCCCAGGCGATCAGCAGGAAGCGCAGCACCGCCAACGCGAAGCTCGCCAGGATCAGGCTACGGGGCGTCACTTTGGCAAAGATGCGCGGAACGATCAGGAAAATGCCGATTTCGCAGATTACACCGAGCGCCCACAGCCAGCCCACGGTCGACCTGTCATAGCCATGGTCGACCAGATAGATCGAGTAGAAGGTGTAATACGGCCCGTGCGTCACCGCCATCAACAGGCAGGCGGCAAGCAGCGACGCCACCTCGGGCCGCTTCACGATAACCCACACCGAATGATGGTCGGTGGGGTGCGGCAGGATCTCGGCCTCGGGAATGACGCGCGCGAATGCCGCGATGCCCAGCATCACCGCCAGCACCGCCCACGGCAGCCAGCTGATCGAAACATGGTCGAGGGCGTAGCCCATCCCGACCACCATCAGGATGAATCCGACCGAGCCCCACAGGCGGATCCGTCCGTAGGCGTCGGTGCGCTCGCCCAGGTGCGACAGGGTCATCGCCTCGACCAGCGGCAGCGACGCGCTCCAGAAAAAACTCAGTGCCGCCATCACCGCGAACAGCCACCAGAAACCGCTGCCGAAAAACACCCCGGCGAACACGATCACGCTGCCGAGCGCCGCGACCTGCACGATCGACGTGCGACGACCGGTGCGGTCGGCGATGTGCCCCCAGATGTTGGGCGCAAAAATCCGCATCACCTGCAGCAGCGA
>JAUPLV010000181.1 GCA_030836725.1 Pseudomonadota bacterium
AACGTGTTCCTGTATTCCGGCTTCTTCGGCTTGGTGGGCGCGTACCTGTGGACGATGCTGGACCGCAACGTCAAGACCTACTCCAAGGCAGCGGGAACCGCAGCCTTCATCTGGCGCCTGACCCTGACGACCGGTACCGGCTCGCTGTTCGGCTTCCTGATTGCACGCGAGTTGTACGGCACCTCGATGCTGGCGCCGATGTTCATCATCATGTCCTTCGCCTACGGCCTCGCAATTTACCTGATGGTTCTGGCCGCAGCGTATGCCTGGACCGGCCGTGTCCTCGGCGATGCGGTGATGATGCGTCTTAAAAGCCTGCTCGCGGTGTTTGTTGCAGCGGTGCTGTACTTCGTGGTTGTGTATCACATGACCAATCTGTACTTCACCAAGTATCACGCGGTCGAAGCCTTCATTCTGCGCGACGGCGGTCTTTTTACCACGCTGTTCTGGGTGGGGCAGATCCTCATCGGCTGCGTCGCGCCGCTGGTGATTCTGCTGAGTGGCCTGGGCAAGCAGCGCAGCTGGATCATGATTGCGTGCGCGCTCGTCATCGTGGGTGGCATCGCGCAAATGTACGTCACCATCATCGGTGCGCAGGCATTCCCGCTCGACATGTTCCCCGGCCTCAGCGAGAAGAGCAGTTTCTTCGACGGCGTGGTGCACGACTACTCGCCTAGCGTGCCCGAGTTGTTCCTTGGCCTGGGCGGGGTGGCCATCGCGCTGCTGGTGACGACCTTCGCAGTCAAGCTGCTGCGGTTGTTGCCGGCCAGCCTGGACGACACGACGGTCGCCAACCTGGAACATTAATTCCTGAACTGCCGGGCGCCCGCCCGGCGGGGGATCGCCCGGCATGAACCTGCAAGCCCATTCGGCATCTTCCCGGAATCATCCTGACAAGCGCGGGGCTTCCATGCCCCGCGTCTTCATTTCCGCCGCGCATAAATCATCCGGCAAGACCACGCTGACGCTCGGCCTCTGCGCCGCGCTGCAGGCGCGGGGTCATGCGGTGCAGCCGTTCAAGAAAGGCCCCGATTACATCGACCCGCTGTGGCTGGGAATGGCGGCGCAGCGTCCGTGCTACAACCTCGACTTTCACATGATGCAGCGCGCCGAGATCGAGCAGCAGTTTGCGCGCAAGGCGGCAGATGCGCGTATCAGCCTGATAGAAGGCAACAAGGGCCTGTACGATGGCCTCGACCTCGATGGCAGCAACAGCAATGCCGCGCTGGCGAAACTGCTCGGCACCCCCGTCGTGCTGGTGATTGACGCCCGCGGAATGACGCGCGGCGTGGCGCCGCTGATCCTGGGTTACCAGGCGTTCGATCCGGATATCCGCATCGCGGGCGTCATCCTCAACAATCTCGGCGGCAGCCGCCATGAATCGAAATTACGTGCGGTGATCGAGCATTACACCGATGTTGAAGTCCTCGGTGCAGTGCAGCATGAAGCCGGCATGCAGATTGCAGAACGCCACCTTGGGCTGGTGCCGGCCAACGAGCAGCATGCCGCGCTGGCGAACATCCGGCATGTAGGCGAACGGGTGGCGGCACAAGTCGATCTCGAGCGGCTGCTGGCGATTGCCGACGGTGCTGCGGACGTGGACATCCCTGCCGCTTCGGCTGCGGAAGAGCCCGCCGAGCGGGTGCGCATTGGCATTGCACACGATCAGGCGTTTGGCTTTTACTACAGCGAAGACCTCGACAGCCTGCAGGCCGCCAACGTGGACTTGATCGAGATCGACACCCTGAATGCGCCGGCTCTTCCGGATCTCGACGGGCTCATCATCGGCGGCGGCTTTCCTGAAGTATTCATGGCCGAACTCGAGGCCAATGCGCCCCTGCGTGCACAGATCCGCAGCGCCATCGAAGCCGGGTTACCCACCTACGCAGAATGCGGCGGGCTGATGTATCTGTCGCGCAGCCTCGCGTGGCAGGGGCAAACACACCAGATGGTCGGCGCGGTGCCGGGCGATACCGTGATGCACGAGCGTCCGGTAGGCCGCGGCTACGCGCGCCTGCAGCCGACCGGGGATGACCGCTGGCAGGAAAGCGCGAGCATTCCGGCGCACGAATTTCACTATTCAAGCTTGGAAAACCTGCCTGTTGACTCCATGTATGCCTATCAGGTGGTGCGCGGTCATGGCATCGATGGCCGGCATGATGGCTATCAGCAATACAATCTGCTGGCCGGTTACGTGCATCGTCGCGGCACCGGCGCACAGGGCTGGATCGCACCGTTTTTGAACCAGGTGCGTGCGCACAAGGCGCGCGCTGCCGCTTAATTTTCAAAGGACATCCCATGATCAAGATCACCGATGCTGCCGCCGAGCAGATTCGCGTTGCCTCCAACAACCCCGATGTCTCCGGCATGGTTCTGCGCGTGGCCGCCTATCAGGAGGATGACGGCAACGTAAACTTCGGCATGGGCTTCGACCAGGAACGCGAGGCCGACGAGCAACTGATCTGCAATGGCATCCAGATTCTGATTGCCGCATCCAGCACGCCCTACCTGCAGGGAGTGACGCTCGATTTTGTCGAAATGAGCCCGGGCGACATGCGCTTCATTTTCATCCCGCCTTATTCCGCTGACGACGAAGCCGAATCCGGCTCCGAATCCGGCCCTGAAACCGATACCGCCGCCGAGTAAACACCATGGATTATCTGCCTATCTTTCTCGACCTGCGCGGGCGCAACTGCCTGGTGGTGGGCGGGTCCGAGACCGCCGCACGCAAGGCTGAACTGCTGTTGCGCGCGGGTGCGCATGTCGAAGTGGCGGCGCCCGATCTGCACGAAGCCTTCAAGCGATTGCCGCATCCAGATCATGTGCGCCGCGTTGCGGATGCTTTCCGCCCCGATCTGCTCGACGGCAAGGACGCGCTGATCGTGGTCGAGTCCGATGCGGCCGTGGCCGGGGCGATTGCCGACGCCGCGCGTGCACGGCACATCCCGGTCAACGTGACCGACAAGCCTGCGCTGTGCAGCTTCATCCTGCCGTCGATCATCGACCGCTCGCCGATCATGGTGGCGGTTTCCAGCGGCGGGGCGTCGCCAGTGCTTGCGCGCATGCTGCGGGCGCGGCTGGAAACGCTGATTCCGGCGGCGTATGGGCGCCTGAGCGCACTCGCCTCGCGTTACAAGAGCCGCGTGCGCGAGGCGATCAAGCCGCAACAGCGCCGTGCCTTCTGGGAGAACGTCTTCCTGTCTCCGGTGGCCGAAATGGTGTTTTCCGGGCGCGATGTCGAAGCCGAGGCGCAGCTCGATGCCATGATCAAGCAAGGCGCCGATTTTGATATCAGCCGCGGCGAGGTGTATCTGGTGGGGGCCGGCCCGGGCAACCCCGATCTGCTGACTTTCCGCGCCCTGCGGCTGATGCAGCAGGCCGATGTCATCGTCTACGATCGCCTGGTGTCGGAGCCGATTCTCGATATGTGCCGGCGCGACGCCGAGCGCATCTACGTCGGCAAGGAGCGCGACGACCACGCGGTGCCGCAGGAGGAGATCAACCTGATGCTGGTGCGCCTGGCCAAGGAAGGCAAGCGCACTCTGCGTCTGAAAGGCGGGGACCCCTTCATTTTCGGGCGCGGTGGCGAGGAGATCGAAACCCTGGTCGAGCATGGCGTGTCGTTCCAGGTGGTGCCCGGAATCACGGCGGCTGCCGGCGTGGCGTCTTACGCGGGCATTCCGCTGACGCATCGAAATTATGCGCAGTCGGTTGCCTTTGTCACCGGACATCTGAAGGAAAACACCTTCAACATGAACTGGGAAGGCATTGCCCGCCGCGACCAGACCATCGTCATCTACATGGGGCTGAAGGGCCTGCCATTGCTGTGCGAAGCGCTGATCAAGCATGGCCTGACGCCCGACACGCCGGCGGCGATCGTGCAGCATGGCACCCTGCCCACGCAGCGCGTCATCACCGGCGACCTCAACACGCTGCCGGCATTGGCGGAAGAAGCCGGGCTCAAGGCACCCACCCTCATCATCGTCGGTCATGTCGTCAAGCTGCGCGAAAAACTCGGCTGGTATCAGCCCGAATTGCACAGTGAACAGGCCCATCGCACCCCGCTTGAAGCGGTAGATCATTTGCCCTGACCGCTGCGGCCAGACTGGCGCGGTGGCCACTTCTGGGGCGGGGTCGGATTGTGTGTGGCAGGCGTGCCATGCCGGGCTGAGCAAATAGACG
>JAUPLV010000066.1 GCA_030836725.1 Pseudomonadota bacterium
TGGCGGCGTTGCTCGTCGTTGCCATAGACCGAACTATGTCGCCTCCTCGCGCCTTGCCCTGCGAAAAAAATCCATCCGTTTTACCTTGTTACCCTATTTCCGATTCACGACACTAGTGTCGCAAATCTGAATTTAAGAAAAACCCGGCACGACCAGATAGATTAGAATGCGGGGTTTATCGTCCTATCGTCGGCAACGACAAGAGCAGCGGAAACAACATGGCAGAAATAAATAGGGCCAGAGGAAGCCTGGTTGCGATAGTCACCCCCATGTCGGAAGACGGCGCGCTCGACCTCGACGCGCTGCGCCGTCTGGTCGACTGGCATGTCGCGGAAGGGACGGACGGCATCGTCGTCGTCGGCACCACCGGCGAGTCGCCGACGGTGAGTTTTGACGAGCATTGCACGCTGATCCGCGCCACCGTCGAACAGGTCGCCGGGCGGGTTCCGGTGATCGCCGGAACCGGCGCCAATTCGACCGCCGAGGCGATCGAACTCACCGAATGCGCCAAACGCGCGGGCGCCCAGGCAGGGCTGTCGGTGGTGCCCTACTACAACAAGCCCACCCAGGAAGGCCTCTACCGGCATTACCGGAAGATCGCCGAAACAGTCGACCTGCCGCTGATCCTGTACAACGTCCCGGGACGCACGGTGGCCGACCTGACCAACGACACCGCGCTGCGCCTGGCCGATGTGCCCGGCATCGTCGGCATCAAGGATGCCACCGGCAGCATGGAGCGCGCCGCCGACCTGCTGCGCCGCGCGCCGAAGGATTTCGCGCTGTACAGCGGCGACGACGCCTCGGCGATGCCGTTCATGCTGCTGGGCGGGCATGGCGTCATTTCGGTCACGGCCAACGTCGCGCCTAAGCTGATGCACGAGATGTGCGAGTCGGCGTTCGCAGGAAACCTGGCGCGCGCGCGCGAACTCAACAACGTGCTGCTGCCGCTGCACAGCAAGCTGTTTGTCGAAGCCAACCCGATTCCGGTCAAGTGGGCCTGCGCCGAACTGGGGCTGATCCCCGCCGGCCTGCGCCTGCCGCTGACCCCGCTGTCTGCCGGATTGCACGATACCCTGCGTGACGCGCTGCGCCATGCCGGTTTGATGTAAGCCCATCGTTTAGGACACCTTATGCGTTTATTGCCCCTGTTTTTGATGCTTGCCCTGACCGCCTCGGGCTGCGGCATCATGGAATCCAAGAAGATCGACTACAAATCGGCCGGCAAGCTGCCGACGCTGGAAGTCCCGCCCGATCTCACGGCGCCGGCTGGGGACAATCGCTACGCGATTCCCGACACCCAGGGCAGCGGGACCGCAAGCCTGTCGACCTTCAGCCAGGAGCGCAGGGCCGGGCCGGCCGCATCGAGCGCCTTGCTGCCCGCCCAGGACAAGGCGCGCATCGAGCGCGCCGGCACCCAGCGCTGGCTGGTGGTACAGGCGACGCCGCAACAGGTGTGGCCGGTTATCAAGGATTTCTGGCAGGAGACCGGTTTCATCATCAATATGGAATCGCCCGAAACCGGCGTGATCGAGACGGACTGGACGGAAAACCGCGCCAAGATTCCGCAGGATGCGATTCGCCGCACGCTCGGCAGGGTGCTCGACGGCCTGTATTCCACGCCCGAGCGCGACAAATTTCGCACGCGCATCGAGGCGGGCAAGGATGGCGGCACCGAAATCTACATCAGCCACCGCGGCATGATGGAAATCTATACTACCGAAGCCCAGGACAAGACCGTGTGGCAGCCGCGCCCGGCCGATCCCGAACTTGAGGCCGAAATGCTGCGCCGCCTGATGGTTCGCTTTGGGGTGGAGAAGGAACAGGCCGCGAGCCTCTTGGCCAGGCAGCAGACGCCGGAGCAGGCGCGCATCGTCAAGGAAGCGGGAATCCAGGCGCTGGAAATGGACGAGAGTTTCGACCGCGCATGGCGTCGCGTCGGTTTGGCGCTCGACCGCGTCGGCTTCGCGGTGGAAGACCGCGATCGCGCCAAGGGCGTGTATTTCGTGCGCTACATCGACCCCGAGGCCGACAACGACAGCAAGCGCGACGAGGGCATTTTTGCCAGGCTGGCCTTCTGGCGCGGCAAGAAGACACAGGCTTCGCCGCAGTTGCAGATCGTGGTGAGCGAGACCGGCGAAAAGAGCCGCGTCACCGTCGGCGGCGCCGACGGCAAGCCGGCCGAAGCCGGTACTCAGACCCGCATCATCAGCCTGCTGCACAAAGAATTGAAGTGATGCGGTTTGCCAGCCTTGGCAGCGGCAGCGAAGGAAATGCTCTGGTGGTCGAGGCCGGCACGACCCGGGTGCTGATGGATTGCGGTTTCGGCCTGGCCGACAGCGTGGCGCGGCTGGCCCGGCTGGGTTTGCAGGCGGCCGATCTGGCCGGTATCGTGGTGACCCACGAACACGGCGACCATCTCGGCGGGGTGGGGCGACTGGCGCGCAAGCACAGGCTGCCGGTGTGGCTGACCGCCGGAACGCTGGCGATGGCGCAGGATCTCGACGGAGTGGCGGTGCAGGTGATCGACAGCCACGAGCCGTTCGCGCTGGACGGGCTGGAAATCCAGCCCTTTCCGGTGCCGCACGATGCGCGCGAACCGGTGCAGTACATCTTCGGCGACGGCGACCGCAAGCTCGGGGTGCTGACCGATACCGGCTGCGGCACGCCGCATATCGAGGCCATGCTGGCCGGCGTCGACGCGCTGGTGCTGGAATGCAACCACGACGCAACGATGCTGGAAAACGGCCCGTACCCGGCGAGCCTCAAGCGCCGGGTGGGCGGCCGTTTCGGCCACCTGGAAAACAGCCAGTCGGCGGCTTTGCTGGACAAGCTGAAACATGAAAAATTGCAGTGCGTGATGGCGGCGCACGTATCCAGGAAGAACAATACCTCCGGGCTGGCGCAGCGCGCGCTGGCCCAGGTGCTGAATTGCGCGGACGACGACGTGCGCGTGGCCTGCCAGACGACGGGCTTCGACTGGATCCGGATTTAGCCGGGCCGGGCGTTTGATCGACCCTTAATCGAACCAGAGATTTAACTGGACAGACTTTGACGACTTTTGCTGAACTCGGGCTTGCCCCCGACATCCTGCGTGCCCTCGACGAAATGGGCTACGCGACGCCGACTCCGATTCAGGAGCAGGTGATTCCGCTGGCGCTCAAGGGCGGCGACATCCTCGGCGCGGCGCAGACCGGCACCGGGAAAACCGCTGCGTTCGCGCTGCCGCTGATCCAGCGCCTGCTGCCGTTCGCCAACAGCGGCACCTCGCCGGCCAAGCATCCGATCCGGGCGCTGATTCTCACCCCCACGCGCGAACTCGCGATCCAGGTCGAGGAAAGCGTAAAGGCCTACACCAGGCATGTGCCGCTGCGTTCGCTGGTGGTGTACGGCGGGGTCAACATCAACACCCAGATCCCGATCCTGAAAACCGGCATCGAGATCCTGGTGGCGACGCCCGGCCGCCTGCTCGACCACGTGCAGAACAAGACCCTGATGCTGAATCAGGTCAACACCCTGGTGCTCGACGAAGCCGACCGCATGCTCGACATGGGCTTCATGCCCGACCTCAAGCGCATCGTCGCGCTGCTGCCGACGCAGCGGGTGAACATGATGTTCTCGGCCACCTTCCCGGAAGAAATCCGCAAGCTGGCCGACAGCATCCTCAACACCCCGACCTTCATCGAGGTGGCGCGCAACGAAACGGCGGTGACGGTCACCCAGGTGATGCACCCGGTGCACCACGAGCGCAAGCGGCAACTACTCGCGCATCTGATCAAGAGCCGCGACCTGCGGCAGGTGCTGGTTTTCACCGGCACCAAGCTGGGCTGCAACCGGCTTGCCAACGAGCTGAACAAGGCCGGCATCCATGCCGACGCCATCCACGGCGACAAGACCCAGCAGGAACGCATCAAGGCGCTCGACGCCTTCAAGGCCGGGACCATGCGCGTGCTGGTCGCCACCGACGTCGCCGCGCGCGGCATCGACATCGAGGCGCTGCCCTACGTGGTCAACTACGACCTGCCGCACAACGCCGAGGATTACGTCCACCGCATCGGCCGCACCGGCCGCGCCGGCGCCCTGGGCGAGGCGATTTCGCTGGTGAGCGAATCGGAGACGCGCTACCTCAAGGACATCGAGAAACTCATCGGCAGCCCCCTCGAACCGGTGATCGTTCCCGGCTTCGAGCCCGGTGCGGCCGATGTGCCCGCGTACGAGTCGCGTCCGCCGCGTCCGGATCGCCATGCGGAACGGCCGGAGCGTTTGGATCGCCCCGAGCGGCGAGAGCGCAGCGCGCCTCGTCCCCGGCCCGCGCCGCGCGATGCGCTGTTCGACGCGCCTTATGAGCAGAGCAGTGCGCCGAGCGTCGCATCTGCGCCGACGCTGGTGCGCCAGCCTCCCAAAAAGCAGGTCGCGGCGTTGTTCCGAAGCCCGGTGAAACCCGATACCGCTGAATCGTGAACTGGGAAATCATCCTGCTGGTGTTGTTCGGCGCGGTTGCCTGGTACTGGTACGCCGGAATGCAGGCGCGCGAGCAGGCCATAGCGGTCGGCCGCCGCGCCTGCGCCGACGCCGGCCTGCAGTTTCTGGACGAGAGCGTGGCCTTGAGCCGAACCCGCTTCGCACGCAACAGCCATGGCCAACTGCAGTTTCAGCGCGACTACCGCTTCGAGTTTTCCAACACCGGCGACAACCGCCGTCCCGGCGTCATCCGCATGCTGGGCGACCGCGTCGAATGGGTCAGCCTTGACGGGGAATGGCACACGGGACAAAGCGCCGAAGTGGTTCGACTACGCGATTTGCATTAGGCAATCGCTGGGTTCGACCGCAGGCGGGCGAGGGCGGCGAAAGCCGATCGCCGGCACGCTATTTGATCGGGCGGCTGCGGCTTGCGCGGGGCCTCGGGTAAAATGACCACCATGACCGTCGCCGATCCTCTCGCCACGCAACTCATCGCCGTACCGCACGCACCGATCATCAAGGTGCGCGGCGAGTTGCTCACCGAGCTGCCGCAGGATCTTTACATTCCGCCCGACGCGCTCGAGATCTTTCTCGACGCCTTCGAAGGCCCGCTCGACCTGCTGCTTTATCTGATCCGCCGTCAGAACCTCGACGTGCTGGACATCCCGATGGCGGCGCTGACCAAACAGTACATGGCTTATGTCGAGGCGGCACGCGCCACCCGGCTGGAACTGGCGGCGGAATATCTGCTGATGGCGGCGATGCTGATCGACATCAAGTCGCGCATGCTGTTGCCGCGTCGCGAACAAGCCGAGGAAGCGAACGAAGGCGACGACCCGCGTGCCGAGCTGGTGCGCCGCCTGCTGGAATACGAGCAGATGAAGCTTGCCGGCCAGCATCTCGATTCCATCCCGCAAGCCGGGCGCGACTTCGACACGGTCAGCGTGTTCCTGCCGGCGGCGGCCAAACGCCTGCCGAGCCTGCATCCCGAGGAACTCGCCGCCGCCTGGCTGGCGATCCTGTCGCGCGCGAAGAACCGCACCCACCATCGCATCGGCCGGCAGGAGCTGTCGATCCGCGAACACATGAGCCGGATCCTGAAGCGGCTGACGCCCGGCGAATTCGTGGAATTCAAGGATTTGTTTCCGGAAGCCTCGACCGTGCATGAACTGGTGGTCAGCTTCCTCGCCGTGCTGGAACTGACCAAGGAAACCCTGCTCGACGTGACGCAGGCCGAACCGTTCGCTCCCATTTACGTAAAGCTCCATGAATCCGCTTGAAAAACCCGAAGACTTGAAGGTCGTGCTGGAAGCCGCGCTGCTGGCGGCGGTCGAGCCGTTGTCGCTCACCGAACTCAAGCGCATGTTCGTCGAGCAGGAGTCGTCCGATCAGGGCCTGGCCAACGACGTGCTGCGCCGCGCACTGGAAGAATTGCGGGCGCAGTGGCATGGCCGCGGGGTCGAACTGGTGCAGGTGGCCGACGGCTGGCGCTTTCAGACGCGCGCCGAGATGCAGCCCTGGCTGTCGCGGCTGAAGAACGAGAAGCCGCCGCGCTATTCGCGCGCGGTGCTGGAAACGCTCGCCATCATCGCCTACCGCCAGCCGGTGACGCGCGGCGATATCGAGGATATCCGCGGCGTATCGGTCAATCCCAACATCGTCAAGACCCTGGAAGAGCGCGGCTGGATCGAGGCCATCGGCCATCGCGACGTGCCGGGCCGACCGACGCTGTTCGGCACCACCGGGCATTTTCTCAGCGATCTTGGGCTCGTCACGCTGTCGGAATTGCCGCCGCTGGAAGAGCTCGGTCATCTCGTCACTCCCGATGAAACTGCATTAATCCCGGAATTGCTGGACAATGGCGTCCCAAGTACGTTTGGAGCGGTGATCGAAACCGCCCGCGTCGACGCCGCGTCTGCCAGCACCGCGGCGGCCAGCCCCGTTACCGAGATTTCCTGAATATGTCACGCCCGCCCGCATCCCCTATCCGCCGTTCGCCCACCGCTCCCATGGGGCGCGCGGCAAGCCGCCTGCAGCAGGCCACCGCGCCCGAGGCTGCCAGCGAACGCCTGCAAAAGGCGCTGGCCTCGGCCGGGCTGGGCTCGCGCCGCGAAATGGAGGAATGGATCGCCGAGGGCCGCGTGCAGGTCAATGGCGAAACCGCTGCGATCGGCAGCAAGGTCGGCCCGCGCGACGTGGTCAAGGTCAGCGGCCGCCGAGTCTACCTGCGCTTCGATGAAAAGCGCACCCGTATCCTGATCTATCACAAGTCGGAAGGCGAAATCGTCACCCGCGACGACCCCAAGGACCGCGCCACCGTGTTCGACGCCCTGCCCAGGCTGCGCGGCGCCAAATGGATCGCCATCGGCCGGCTGGACTACAACACCGACGGCCTGATGATCTTCACCACATCGGGTGAGCTTGCCAACAATCTGATGCACCCGCGCTTCGAGGTCGAGCGCGAATATGCGGTGCGGGTGCTGGGCGAACTGAGCGAGGACATGATCGCGCAACTGCTGGCCGGGGTTGAACTCGATGACGGCCCCGCCCAGTTGCAGAGCTGCTTCGCCGCGGGCGGGGAGGGCGCCAATCGCTGGTATCGCGTCATCATCAAGGAAGGCCGCAAGCGCGAAGTGCGGCGGCTGTTCGAACACTTCGGCCTGACCGTGTCGCGCCTGACCCGGATCCGGTTTGGCCCGATCGCGCTGCCGCCGCAGCTGCGTCGCGGACAGAAAATGGAGCTCGACGACGATCTGGTCGCCCAAGTTCTTGAATGGGCCGGCATGGCGCCCAGCCCGCGCCGGCAAACCCGTGGGGTGCCCGACAAGCACAGCCGCAAGCCGCGCATCCGTTGATGGAATCATCATGAAACTGATATTGGCCGACGATCACACTTTGTTCCGCAACGGACTGGCCTTGCTGTTGAAGGCGAATTGCGCCGGTTGCGAGATATGGGCGGGCGACGATCTGGAGGCCGCGCTTGCCGAGGCCGCGGCGCACCCCGACGCCGATGTCGCGCTGCTCGACCTCAACATGCCGGGCATGGAGGGGGTGCAGGGAATCCGGCGTTTCGTGCAAAGGAATCCCTCGCTCCCTGTGATCATCCTGACCGGCGTCGAGGAGCCGCAGAAAATCCAGGAGGTGCTGTCGGCGGGCGCTTTGGGATTCATTCCAAAAAGCTCCACCCCCGCCGTGATGTTGTCCGCGATCCAGCTGGTGCTCTCGGGGGGAACCTATCTTCCTCCGCAAATCCTTTCCGGCGCTTCGACTTCCGCGCAGATGCCGGACTTCAGGAATGCCCGTCCTCGCGCTCCAACCCAGCTAACCGAGCGCCAGATGCAGGTGCTGCGCCTTCTGGCCGACGGCAAGCCCAACAAGCACATCTGCCGGGAGCTCGATATCGAGGAGGGCACCGTCAAGGCGCACATCGCTACCGTTTTTCGGGTTCTGGATGTGACCAACCGCACCGAGGCGGCAAACGTCGCGCGGGAAATGGGAATGCTGGACTGAGTCGTCGCTGAATTTCCCCCGGCTTTGATTATGGGTATGAAAGCCGGGTTTACACTTCGTTTTTTCTCATTCGACCGCTGCGTCGGGAGGAGGACCAGATGATTTCCGGAATCGTGACCCGACCCAAAATCTCGCACGCGGCTTTTGCCGGGCTGCTTGCCATACCCCTGTGCGTCTGGGCGGCGGCGCCCGATGAAATCGTCAGCACCGCATCGGATCAGCAGGGCGTGGCGGTGACCATCTACAACGACAACCTGGCGCTGGTGAAGGATGCGCGCCGGGTCAGGCTCGGGCGCGACTTCAATCGGTTGGCCTGGCGGGAAGTGTCGGCGCAGATGCAGCCGGAAACCGCGCAGTTGCGCAACGTGTCGAGTCCCGCCGGGTTTCGGCTGCAGGAGCAGAATTTCGACTTCGACCTGTTGACGCCGCAGAAACTGCTGGAAAAATACGTCGGGCGCGAGGTCGGCGTGATCCGTACGCATCCGACTACCGGCGCGGAAACCCGCGAAACCGCCACCGTGCTGGCGACCAACGGCGGCGTGGTGCTCAAGTTCGCCGATCGCATCGAAACCGGGGTGCCGGGGCGGCTGGCGTTTACGGGGGTGCCCGATACGCTGCGCGACAAACCCACACTGGTCATTTCGCTCATCAATTCGACAGCCGGCCCGCAGAATCTCGAACTGTCATACCTCACCCACGGCCTGTCATGGCGTGCCGACTACGTTGCCGAACTGAACGAGCGCGACGACCAGCTCGACCTCAACGGCTGGGTGACGCTAACCAACAAGAGCGGGGCGGCCTATCAGGATGCCAGGCTGCAACTGGTGGCGGGCGACCTCAACCGGGTGCGCGATGAACAGATGCCGACCCGCGCCCTCATGCCCATGGCGGCCAAGGTGGCCGAGGCGGCCGACATGCAGCAGGAGTCCCTGTTCGAATACCATTTGTACACGCTGCAACGTCCTACCACGCTGGCGGAGAATCAGACCAAGCAGGTGGCACTGATGTCGGCGACACGGGTGCTGGTGAAGAAAGAGTTCCTGCTCCAGGGGGATAACTATTACTACTCGGGGCAGTACGGCGAACTTGGCCAGAAGATGAAAGTTGGCGTGTTCGTCGAATTCGTCAACAAGGGCGAAGGTCTCGGCATTCCTTTGCCCAAGGGCGTGATCCGGATGTACAAGAAGGACAGCCAGGGCAACGCGCAGTTCGTTGGCGAGGATCGGATCGATCACACGCCGAAGAACGAAACGGTTCGCCTGAAGCTGGGCGATGCCTTCGACCTGACCGCCGACAGGAAGCAGACCGCATTCCAGAAACTGGCCGGCACCGGCCGCTACAACTACGTGTATGAGTCGGCCTATGAAATCGTGCTGAAAAACGCCAAGCCGGAAGCGGTGACGGTCACCGTGCGCGAGCCGATGCCGGGCGACTGGACGATGGTGAGCGAATCGCAGCCGCACGCCAAGGCCGCATCCGGCACCGCCGAATGGCAGGTGCTGGTCCCCGCCGAGGGCAAGGCGACGCTGACCTGGCGCGTGCGCGTCAGGTACTGAGTCCGCGTCCGTTGCCATTGCTGCCCCTGGTTGTCGAGGTGTGTGGGCCGGGCTTCGAAGGTATCATAGGCAAGCGGCGCACCCAGGTCGGGAAATGACGCGCCGCTTTCTTCGATAGCCCAGGACAAGACAGCATGGTCAGCGTGACAAAAAACAAACTCGTATACATTACTTATTCCATTCTTGATTCACGCGGCATGGTCGTCGAGCAGCACGACATTCCGGTCGGCTATGTGCAGGGCGCCAACAGCGGCATCTTGCCGGCGATCGAGTCGGCGGTGGCCGGCCACAAGGTCGGCGACCGGGTCGAAATCAGCCTGGCTCCCGAAGAGGGATACGGACTGCGCGACGAAAGCCTGGTATTTGTCGAGGAACTTGAAAATGTGCCGCCGGAATTCCGCCGGATCGGGGCGGAAGTCCTGTTCGAGAACGAGTCGGGCGAAACCAAGGTTTTTTACGTGACCTCGATCGATGGCAGCGAGCTTACACTGGACGGCAACCCGTCGCTGGCTGGACAAACCGTGACCTGCCTGATCAATGTGATGGACATCCGCGATGCGACGCCGGAGGAAATCCGCAACGGCCGGCCGCTCGACGTTCAAACCGGAATGGTTCATTAAGCCCCGTTGTTTCGCTGCTTGGAGGGGCTGCATCTCCACCCGTGCATCCAAAAATCCGAACCTATAGCGACTAAACCTATAAGCCTGGCTGCCCAGGATTCGAGATTGCGGCCAGACGATAGGCTGACCTGGGTTTTCCGGACAGGTTGATCAAGCATCCTGCCACTCCCGTTCCGCCTGAGCCGGCGTGCGATAGCCCAGAGGGCATAAACTGCGCGAAGCAATCCAGAATGCCAACGGAATCAACGAACTCTGGATCGCCCCACAAGGATACTCCGATCCACTATGCGCTAAAGCACATGTGGAATCGTATGCACGGTCCTACGGACCTCGCGATGACGGAATAAATCAGCGCATCCTTAGCTCAACTATCCCATGCGACTTGTCCCCGTCCTGCTTCTGATTGCCGTCTCCGCCGGTGCGTGGAATCATTTTTCCACGCGCTCCATCAGCCACGGCGAGGGCGCCGTCGCGACACAGGCGCCTGTGCAGGTCGATCGCGCCCTCCCGCCTTTTTTCGTGGAGGGTTACCAGATCACGCCCGCCGCGGAATTCTCCCTGGAAGCCCGTGTGCTCTCCACGGAGAAATACCGCATCGGGCGGGAAGCCGATCTTTCGCCCATCGATCTCGCGCTCGGCTGGGGGCCGATGTCGGATAGCGCCGTGCTGGATCGATTGCAGATCAGTCATGGCAACCGGTTCTATTTCTACCGTTGGCCGGATCAGCCGCCGATCCCGCTGTCCGACATCGTCGAGAACAGCGCGAACATGCATATGATCCCAGCCAGCGACGAAGTCAAAACGCGTCTGGACAAGGTGCGCGTGGGCCAGGTCGTTGCGCTGAGCGGTTATCTTGTGCGCGTGCAGGCGCCGGACGGCTGGCACTGGAATAGTTCCATGACCCGCAGCGATTCGGGTAACGGCGCCTGCGAACTTGTGTGGGTGGAAAACCTCACTGTTCGCGGAGAAGAAAATTAAAGAGATGGGCGGTTGGATTTGAAAAACACGGGTTCTCCGGTCTCGCCGGCGATGCGGGCAAGATTCCGAACCTGATGCCGCGAATCAAACAAAAAACCAAAGGGGTCAGCATCGAATGGCACTTACTTAAGCGCCTTTGCCCGAGAATACGCCACTTGGACCGTAAAAGCCGCAACACGTAGCCCGCAT
>JAUPLV010000182.1 GCA_030836725.1 Pseudomonadota bacterium
CTCGTTGGCGCAGCCGGGGCAGGAACTGTTCCGCCTCATTCGCGGCGGCCGCCTCGAATGGCGTGCCGAAGTTAGCGCGTCGGACCTGGTCAAGCTGAAACCTGGCGTGCTGGCCACGCTGACCACGCCCAATGGCGTGCGTGTCGAGGGGCGGGTGCGCATGGTCGCGCCCACGGTCGATCCGCAGACGTTGAACGGCCTGGTGTACGTCGATCTGCCGGTGACCACCGCCGACGCGCTGCGCGCGGGCAACTTTGCGCGCGGCGAGTTCGAACTGGGCCGCACACACAGCATGAGCCTGCCGCAATCGGCCGTGCTGCTGCGCGATGGTTTCGCCTACGTGTTCCGGCTGGAAGGTCAGGACAAGGTCGCACAGATCAAGGTGGAGACCGGGCGGCGGCGCGGCGACCAGGTCGAGATTATCGGCGGCATTGCGCCGGAGACGCGGGTGGTGGCAAGCGGCGCGGGATTCCTCAGCGATGGCGATACGGTGCGGGTGGTGGACGCTGCCGTTGCCAAGCAGCCCTGACAGGACGCGTCCATGAACGTTTCGTCCTGGTCCATCAAGAACCCGATCCCGGCGGTCCTGCTGTTCATCATGCTGACGCTGGCCGGCCTGGTGGCGTTCAAGGCCATGAAGATCCAGCAGTTCCCCGATATCGATCTGCCGACGGTCACGGTCTCTGCCACGCTGCCGGGGGCCGCGCCCTCGCAGATGGAAACCGAAGTTGCACGCAAGATCGAGAACGCAGTCGCCACGCTGCAGGGGATCAAGCACATTTACTCCAAGGTGCAGGACGGCACCGCCACCATCACCGTCGAATTCCGCCTGGAGAAGCCTACGCAGGAAGCGGTGGATGACGTGCGCGATGCGATCTCGCGCATCCGTGCCGACCTGCCGGGTGACCTGCGCGACCCGGTGATCTCGAAAGCGAACCTGGCCGGTTCTCCGATCCTGACCTACACCGTCGCCTCCAGCCGGATGGACGACGAGGCCTTGTCCTGGTTCGTCGACAACACCGTCACCAAACGCATGCTGAGCGTGCGCGGCGTAGGGGCTGTGGCGCGCGTGGGCGGCGTCAGCCGCGAGGTGCGGGTGGAGCTCGACCCCGCGCGCCTGCTGGCGCTGAACGCCACTGCGGCGGATATTTCGCGCCAGTTGCGGCAGGTCCAGCAGGAGGCCTCGGGCGGGCGCGCCGACATCGGCGGCGCCGAGCAGTCGGTGCGTACTCTGGCCACGGTGCAGTCGGCCGACGAACTGGCGCGCATGGATATCGCGCTATCCGATGGCCGGCGGGTGCGGCTCGATCAGGTCGCTCGCGTCAGTGATACCGTGGCCGAACCGCGTTCGGCCGCCTTGCTTAACGGCAAGCCCGTGGTGGGGTTTGAAATCACGCGCAGCCGCGGGGCAGGAGAAGTCGACGTGGCCAACAGCGTGCGTGCCGAACTGGCCAAACTCAAATCCGCACATCCCGACATCAGCATCACCGAGGCCTTCAACTTTGTCGACCCGGTGCAGGAAAATTTCGATGGCTCGATGACCTTGCTGTTCGAAGGCGCGATCCTCGCGGTGCTGGTGGTCTGGCTGTTCCTGCGCGACTGGCGCGCCACGCTGGTTTCCGCCACCGCACTGCCGCTGTCGATGATTCCCACTTTTGCCGTGATGTATCTGATGGGTTTTACCCTCAACGTCGTCACCCTGCTGTCGCTGTCGCTGGTGGTCGGCGTGCTGGTGGACGACGCCATCGTCGAGATCGAGAACATCATCCGCCACCTGCGCATGGGCAAGACGCCCTACCAGGCGGCGATGGAAGCGGCCGACGAGATTGGCATGGCGGTCATCGCCACCACCTTCACCCTGATCGCGGTGTTTCTGCCGACCGCATTCATGAGCGGGGTGCCCGGCAAGTTCTTCGTCCAGTTTGGCTGGAGCGCGGCGATTGCCGTGTTCTTCTCGCTGGTGGTGGCGCGCATGCTGACGCCGATGATGGCTGCCTACCTGCTGAAGCCGCAGCAGCGCAAGCATGCCGAGCCATTCTGGATGGCGCGCTATCTGCAATGGGCGGGCTGGTGCCTCAGGCATCGCGTGCTCACCACGCTGGCGGCTGCGGGATTTTTTGTCGGCTCGTTTGCCCTGGTGCCACTGTTGCCCACCGGTTTCATCCCGCCGGATGATCTGTCGCAAACCCAGGTGTATCTCTCCTTGCCGCCGGGCAGTACCTACCAGGAAACGCTGGCGGCGGCCGAGCAGGCGCGCGCAATCGTGCAAAAGAATCCGCACGTGCAGATGGTCTACACCGCCGTGGGCGGCGGCGCGGCGGGCTCCGATCCCTTCATGCCGCGCGGTGCGGCCGAGGTGCGCAAGGCCACGCTGACCATCAACATGACGCCGCGCGCGCAGCGCGGTGGGGTGAAGAAGCAGACCGTCGAGCGCCAGTTGCGCGAAGCGCTGGCGGTGTTGCCTGGCGCACGGATCAACGTCGGCTTCGGCGGCTCCAGCGAAAAATACGTGCTGGTGCTGGCTAGCGAGAACGGCCAGGCGCTGGCCGATCACGCGAAAAAGGTCGAGCGCGAGTTGCGCACCATCCCCGGCATCGGCAACGTCACCACCAGCGCCAGCCTGGTGCGCCCCGAACTGATCGTGCGGCCCGATTTCGACAAGGCCGCAAGCCTCGGCGTTACCTCGGCGGCCATTGCCGATACCCTGCGCATCGCCACCGCGGGCGACTACGACCAGGACCTGGCCAAGCTCAACCTGTCGCAGCGCCAGGTGCCCATCGTCGTCAAGCTGCCGCCCGATGCGCGGCAGGACCTGACGCTGCTGGAACGCATGACCGTGCCCGGCAAGCATGGCCCGGTGATGATCGGCAACGTCGCCTCGCTCAGCATCGACAGCGGGCCAGCCGAGATCGACCGCTACGACCGCCAGCGCAACATCAACTTCGAAATCGAGCTGAACCAGCAGCCGCTCGGCCTGGTGGAAAGCCAGGCCATGGCGCTGCCCAGCATCCGCAACCTGCCGCCCGGCGTGAGCCAGACCACCATCGGCGACGCCGAAGCCATGAACGAACTGTTCGCCAGCTTCGGCCTCGCCATGCTCACCGGCGTGCTGTGCATCTACATCGTGCTGGTGCTGCTGTTCAAGGGCTTCGTTCAGCCCGTTACCATCCTGGCCGCGCTGGTGCTGTCGATCCCCGGCGCCTTCCTCGCGCTGTTCATCACCCAGACCGCGCTGTCGATGCCGTCGATGATCGGCCTGGTGATGCTGATGGGCATCGCCACCAAGAACTCCATCCTGCTGATCGACTACGTCATCCTGGCGCGTCGCGACCATGGCCTCAACCGCTGGGACGCCCTGCTGGACGCCTGCCGCAAGCGCGCCCGTCCGATCGTGATGACCACCGTGGCGATGGGCGCCGGCATGCTGCCCATCGCCATCGGTCTCGGCACCGACCCGAGCTTCCGCGCGCCGATGGCGATCGTCGTGATCGGCGGTCTGATCACGTCGACCTTCCTCAGCCTGCTGGTCATCCCGGTGGTATTCACGTTTGTCGATGACATGATGCAGTGGAGTGGGCGGGTAGTGCGTTCCAAACTAATGACGCATTCAGGATGAATCTCGCTCTGTCTCAGTTCGACCCGTTGCCGTCATTCAGAAGCGGGCTTTGGAAAGTCTTTCAGGCAGCAACGCCCGGATGGATTGCTCGTGTCGCATGAACACTGCCCAGCCTTGGTTTGGGCAACGATGAAGTCCCGTGTGGCAGGGTTACTCTGGAAATCTCGTTTGCTGACGCCAAAGCAATAACACAGCAAGGCATCGTCAGACGCTTCCTTCAACCCGAGCCGTGTTCGCAATTGCGACTTGAGAATTGTGGAATTGTCGTCACCGAAATAGACGACTTCGCATGATGGATCACCGCAGAAATAATAGTGGTTGGTGGTTTGCTTCCAGTTCCAGGCCTCAGCGATGTGGTGGGCGATAGTTTTCGCCGAGACTTCCAAATATTCACGCCCATTGACCGGGCAGCGCTGCCGCTTCGGATGGGTGTCGTTACAACTAGTAGAGGAACAACAATCGCTCATTTGAATTTACCCAAGGCTAACCAAGAGCAAATTATCCGCTGTTTCGTTTGGTGCGTGGACGGCCGCTACTGG
>JAUPLV010000183.1 GCA_030836725.1 Pseudomonadota bacterium
AGGGACGGCGGCTTCTTCCCAGCCCTTCCCGAGAGGGCGCGGGGGCGAACGCCGGGTCCTGGGCGAGCCCTCTCCCGCTTGCGGGAGAGGGGGCGAACGCTAGGCCCAAAACGATTAATGAGGTGATCGGATGAGCGCGCAGGGCGTGCTGCTGCTGGGCGTTCCGTTGAACCGGCTGGCGGTGCCGACTCTGGTGCTGCTGATCCTGGCGATGATGATTTTGCCGCTGCCGACTTTCATGCTCGACGTGCTGTTCACGCTCAACATCGCGCTGGCGATGATCGTGATGCTGGTGAGCCTGAACTCGCGCCGCCCGCTGGATTTTTCGGTGTTCCCCACGGTGCTGCTGCTGACGACGCTGCTGCGCCTGTCGCTCAATGTCGCGTCCACCCGCATCATCCTGATGCAGGGGCACACCGGGCCGGACGCGGCGGGCAAGGTGATCGAATCGTTCGGCAATTTCCTGGTCGGCGGCAACTACGTCGTCGGCTTCGTGGTGTTCCTGATTCTGGTCATCATCAATTTCGTCGTCATCACCAAGGGCGCCGGGCGCATCGCCGAGGTGGCGGCGCGCTTCACGCTGGATTCGATGCCGGGCAAGCAGCTGGCGGTGGATGCCGACCTCAACGCCGGCTTCATCAACGAGGCCGAGGCGCGCGCACGCCGCCACGAAATCGGCCGCGAAGCAGACTTCTACGGCGCGATGGACGGGGCTTCCAAGTTCGTGCGCGGCGACGCCGTCGCCGGCATGGTCATCCTGCTGGTGAACCTGATCGGCGGCGTTCTGGTCGGGCTGTTCCAGCACAATCTGGGGATGACCGAAGCGCTCGGGCGCTATGCGCTGCTGACGGTGGGCGACGGACTGGTGACGCAGATTCCGGCGCTGATCATCTCGACGGCGGCCGGTATCGTGGTCAGCCGCGCGTCGAGCGAGCAGGATCTTTCGCACGAGTTCTCCACCCAGATTTTTGGCCGCCCGCAGGCCCTGTATATCGCCGCCGCCGTACTGGGCGTGCTGGGGATGATTCCGGGGACGCCGCATCTGGCGTTTCTGACCATTGCGGTGCTGCTGGGTGGACTGGGCTTCTGGCTGACGCGCCGGCAGAACAGGGCGTTCGATATCGGGCCGCCGGAACGCGAAGATGAGGAATCCGCGCCGCTGGACCTCACCTGGGACGACATTCCGCCGGTCGACGTGCTGGCGCTCGAAGTCGGTTACCGCCTGATCCCGCTGGTCGACCGCAACCATGGCGGCGCGGCGCTGGCCAGAATCACCGAGGCGCGCCGCCGCTTTGCCATCGACATGGGGCTGGTGGTTCCGCTTATCCGCGTGCGCGACAACCTCGATCTCAAGCCCAACATGTACCGCATTACGCTCAAGGGCGTCGATGTGGCGCATGGCGAACTGCCGACCGGCCAGGTGCTGGCGGTGGACATGGGCAGCGTGCTGGGGCGGCTCGAGGGGGAATCGTGCGTGGAACCGCTGACCGGGCTGACCGGAATCTGGATCGACGCCGGACGGGTTGAAGAAGCCGAAATGCGCGGTTTCGTGGTGCTGGAACCGGCCGGACTGATCGCGCGCCAGGTCGAGGCGGTGTTCCGCCAGCATGCCGCCGAACTGCTCGGGCGCACCGAGGTGCAGCAACTGCTCGACACGCTGGCGCGCAACCATCCCGGGCTGGCCGAGGACGTGACTCCATACCTGCCGCTGACCAGCGTGCAGGCGGTGCTGCAGCAACTGATCGCTGAAAACGTCTCGATCCGCGACACCCGCACCCTGTTCGAAACTCTGGCGGCGCGCGCGCCGAAAAGCCAGGCCATCGACGATCTGGTGGAGACCGTGCGCGCGGCGCTGGGGCGCAGCATTGTCGACCGCCTGTTCGAAGGCGGCAACACGCTGCGCGTGATCGGCCTGAGCGCGGCCACCGAGAGCCGCCTGCTGACCGAGATGGGCGACGAGGGCGAAGCCCTGCTGTCGCCGGCCACGCTGGATGTCCTGAACGATCTCGCGGAGCGCGCGCTGGCCGCCCAGGAAGGCGCGGGCTACCCGCCGGTGCTGCTGACTTCGCCGGCCCTGCGCGCCATTCTGTCCCGCCTGTTGCGCCGCAATCTGCCGCAGCTTTCGGTGATTGCCTACGCCGAGGTGCCCGCGGACAAGACGGTCCGGGTAACCACGGAACTGGACATCGTGGAGGGCGCATGAGCGTGCGGGTATTCGTGGCGGCGAATGCCCGCGAGGGGCTGGCGCGGATACGCGCGGAACTGGGCGACGACGCCGTGGTGCTGTCCACCCGACCGCATCCGCGGGGCGTCGAATTGCTGGCCAGCCCCTACGCCGACCTGGCGGCGCCGGCGCTCGGTGAGACAGCCGACGTGGCCGAGGCGGCCAGCAATTCGCGCATCCTGGCTGAGTTGTCGCGCCTGCGCGGCATGTTGCAGAACCAGCTGGCGGGCTTTGCCTGGGGGGCCGGACGGCGCCGCGACCCGGCGCGGGTGGCGGTGATGCAGGCGCTGTTCGCCGCCGGTTTCGGCAGTTCGCTGGCGCGCACGCTGGCCGCGCGCCTGCCGCGCGGGCTCGACTCCGATGCGGCCCGGCACTGGCTGCGCCAGGTGCTGATCCGCAATCTGCCGGTGCTGCCGCGTGACGATGACCCGGTGGCGCGGGGCGGGCGATATGCCCTGGTCGGATCGACCGGTTCCGGCAAAACCACCACGCTGGCCAAGCTCGCCGCGCGCGCGGTGGATGCCCACGGCGCGAACCAAGTGGCGCTGGTGGCGGCCGATCCCTACCGTATCGGCGCCGAAGCCCAGCTGGCGGTCTATGCCGACCTGCTGGGCGTTTCGCTGGATGTGGCGAAGGATCAGGCCGGGATGGCCAAACTGCTGCCGCGATTGGCCGGGAAAAGAATGGTGCTGATCGACACTTCCGGCTTTGCTCCATCCGACCCGCGCGCCCGCGATGGACAGGCGCTCGATCATCTCGGCGTAAGGCGTCTGGCCGTGATTTCCGCCGCCCAGCAGGGGCCTGCCATCGAGCAGGCGATGATGGGTTTTGGCCTGGGCGCGGCCGCCTGCATTCTCACCAAGCTCGATGAGGCGCCGCAGCTGGGCGCGGCCCTGGACAGCCTGATCCGCCATCGGCTGCCCCTGGCCAGCATCACGGGAGGCCAGCGCGTGCCGGAAGACCTGCATGTCCCGAGCGCGGCCTACCTCGTCGACCGCGCCTTGAAAGGCGGCCAGCTTGCCACTCCGTATGCGCTTGAAGCTGAAGACTGGCCGTTGTTTGCCGGTGTCGAAGCCGAGCGCGACGAGCGCCCTCCCCAAAAGGGCATGAATGGCGGCTGACCAGGCCGCCGGACTGAGGCGGCGGCGCGGCCGGCAGCCGCTGCGCTGCATCCACTGTTTTTTCGACAGCGTCGAATCCACTCGCAACCTGGCGCGGGCGCTGCATCGGCGCGGCTGGACTTCGCTGCTGGTCGACCCTCTTGGGCGAGCGTGCGCCGATGCGCCCGCGCGCAGCCTGTTCGACTGGCGGCAGCAGCTGGCGCGCGGGCAGCTGCACACAGTGCCGCTGCCCTGCTGCGACGGCTGGCATGCGCCCGGCGTGCGGGCGGACGAGCCGGGGTTGGGCGATGTCGCGCAAAACTACGATTGCCTCGTGTTCGACGCGGATGCGAACGCGCCCGAGTGGGCGCCGATGCCGGGCGCCGCCCAGACGCTGGTCATCGAGGCGAATGCCGCGCATGCATCCCTGCTGCGGGCATATGCCCTGATCAAAACGCTGGCCAGGCTACCGGGCGCTTCCGGAAACGTAGTCCTGCTCGGCGATGCCGCCGCCTGCGATCGCCTGCGGGCGGCATGCGAGCGCTTTCTCGACCCATCGTTCGGCCCGTGCATCCATAGTGTCGCCCATGAAGACGATGCATTTTCCGCGCTTGCCGTTAGAATGGCCGATGCGGAGATCGAGTCCCGCGATCCGTCTTAAACAGAAAAAGCGTTGAACATGCCCCTGAAACATGCTTGGTAAACCCTCGCCACAAGACGAACACGTCGCGAAATATGCGCCGCTGGTCAAGCGTATTGCGTATCACATGATGGCGCGCCTGCCCGCCAGCGTCGAAGTCGACGACCTGATCCAGGTCGGGTT
>JAUPLV010000005.1 GCA_030836725.1 Pseudomonadota bacterium
AGGACGACGGCGTGCAGTCTTCTGCCGATGCTGGCGTCTAGGTGACCCTGCATGCATAACTCAACGGTTTTCAATGTTCTGACGCTGGCTTGCGCTGTCGGGATACTGTTTCTGCTTGGTGAATTGACTTCAAGTCTTTCGTGCTGGGCGATATATATCCCGGTAGCTCTGGTCGCATGGCCAATCTGGTGTTACCAGAGGGAGCGCAGCCTACTGCACCGACGCGCCATTCTGGACAGTGTGAGTCTTGAAAACAGTTCAATCAGGCGCTGGTTGTGGTCTGGGCATTTACTTATTGTGTGGCAGGTTTTTGTAGCGCTTGCGCTCGCCCTTCTGCTGCTGGCTTTTCTGCCCTCGTTGAAACCGTGGGATTGGCTGGTGCTTGGCATAGATGCATTGCTTCTCGCTCTGCTGACAAATGTGGCCAGTCGGCATCTGAATGGCCAGATTCGAAGCGAGTACCGCGGGAGAGTTGCGCGCATGTGGTCGCTGTTCTGGCTCAATATATTGTTGCTTGCCATCGGTTTCATTGCCGTCGATGGTTTTCTGGTCGGTGCACCGGATATGCGCGCACAGGCGTGGAACGAAATCGCAGAACAAGCCTTCGTTGCGGGTAGCGGTGAGATGAGCTGTCGGGTTGCGGGCTGGGCGGTCGGCTTCCTTTCGGTATTAGATCAACTGACCTGGTATGCCTCGCAGAATCTGATCCCTATCATTCCTGGTCTGGAGTTGAAACTCGCGGCATGGGGCTTGGTGCTGTTTCAGGGCGGCATTCTTGCCTATGTATACACCCGCTATCAAATCGGTATGCTCTCGCTAATCGAGCAGCGACAACTGCGCCTCAGCGCTTTGACGGGTAAGAGCACGCTCTCCAAGACCTTTGTCGTGACCATTCTGGTGCTCGCGATACCCTACCTGTATGTCTCGCTGAAGCTGCAGGATTTAGATCCGAAGATGCCCATGCCTGATGTTCCAGAAATCAATCCCTGCGAACCCGATCAGCACGCAATCAAGGCGCTTGAATCGAGGCTGGGCGTTGAGCTCCAGAAAGTCCGATTCGATGCAAGGAAAAGAGCGAGCAAAGATGTCGACAAGGAAGTGGATAAAGTGTTCGCGGATGTGGAGCGTGGAGTAGATCGCTACCTGGATTGGTATTTCACGGTCATTGGTGAATACGAGCGCCTAGCAGCTATGGCTACAGGGGATTTCGCCGACATGATGGCCAGCGAACTCAATCGGAAATTGTTCGTCGACACCCAGCTTAACGACCGCCTGGAGAAAGCACGCCAGAGACTTGTGGGTGATTCGCAAAAACAACTGACAGAGATGGCTGACAATCTCGCCGGAAAAATCAGAAACGAGGTAGCAGCCAGTCCTTGCCAACTTGGCGAATTGGATATGTCTGCGCTAGGCAATCTTGATCGTGACAAGTTCCGGGCCGAGGTGGCAGTTGGAGGCGGCGTTCTGGGCGGAACGGTGACTGCCAAGCTATTGGCCAAGAAAACCACAGGGGTCGTCGCAAGCAAACTCGCGGCCAAGCAAACGTTTAAGGTGGCTGCAGGGCTGGCCGGCAAAGTGGCTGCCAAGAAAGCCGGGGCGATTGCGCTATCCGCAGCAGGCGCGGCCGCCATCTGTTCCCCCACAGGTCCGATCGCCATAGCCTGCGGGATTGGCGCAGGAGTCGTCACCTGGCTGACAATTGATAAAGTTGCAATGGAGATCGACGAAGCGAGATTTCGCGCTGAAATGTGCGCCGAAATATTGAAGGAAGTGCAAGCGTCCAAGACGGCGTTGGCAGAAGCCTTAAAATTGCAGCAGTACGCGGCGATTGACCGGATGACGCTCCTTATTCAGAACTCGGTGGCGAAAACATTCATACCTGCAAGGGATGGACTTTGACGTCCTCTAATTTGATGAGTCCCCTGCTTCAACCCGGCGTGCGCCGCCGCGAAGTGTGGGCCTGGGCGATGTACGACTTCGCCAATTCGGGCTACACCACGGTCGTCATCACCGCGGTGTTCAGCGCCTACTTTGTCGCCGTCGTCGCCGGCAACGCGCCGTGGGCGACCTTCGCCTGGACCCTGGCCTTGTCGGTTTCCTACGCGCTGGTGATGCTGACCGCGCCGTTGATCGGCGCCTGGGCCGACGCCCGCGCCAGCAAGAAAAAGCTGTTGTGGCTGACCACGCTGGGCTGCGTCGGGTTTACCGCGGGGCTGTACTTCGCCGCGCCTGGCGCGTTGGCGCTGGCGATTGCAGCATTGGTGCTGTCCAACTATTTCTTCGGCACGGGGGAGAACCTGATCGCCGCCTTCCTGCCCGAACTGGCCCGCCCCCGTGCGTTGGGACGCATCTCGGGCTGGGGCTGGTCTTTGGGCTACGTCGGCGGACTGGTGTCGCTGGGCGCCAGCCTTGCCTATATCGGCTGGGCGCAGGGGCAAGGGCTGGGCGCGGCCGATTTCGTGCCGGTGGCGATGCTGATCACCGCCGCGATCTTCCTGCTGGCGAGCCTGCCCACGCTGCTGATGCTGCGCGAGCGCGCCGTCCCTCAGCCCATCCACACGCCGCGCAACGCCTGGCGGCAGGTGCGCCATACCCTGGGCCATCTCGACCAGTTGCCCGACCTCAGGCGCTTTCTGGCCTGCACCGTGCTGTATCAGGCCGGCATCCAGGCGGTCATCACGCTGGCGGCGATCTATGCCAGCCAGGTGTTTCATTTCGACACGCAGCGGACCATTCTGCTGGTGCTGGTGGTCAACGTCACCGCGGCCATCGGCGCGTTTGCCTTTGGCCACCTGCAGGACCGCATCGGCCATGTCCGCTCGATCGCCCTGACGCTGGCCGGCTGGATCGCGATGGTGCTGCTGGCCTGGGCGGCGCCGGACGAGCGCATGTTCTGGCTGGCGGCGAATCTGGCCGGGCTGTGCATGGGCGCCGCGCAGTCGGCGGGGCGGGCGATGGTCGGGCTGCTGGCGCCGCCGGCGCATCAGGCCGAGTTTTTCGGCCTGTGGGGGCTGGCGGTGAAACTGGCATCCATCATCGGCCCGCTGACCTACGGCGCCAGCAGCTGGATCACCGGGGGCGACCATCGCCAGTCCCTGCTCATTACCGGCAGCTATTTTATTGCCGGCCTATGGGTGCTGCGCAGCGTGCGGGCGGCACGCGGACATCGCGCCGCCCGTCGGTTCGTGTCCGCAACGGCTGGGTTCTGACAAGGCGTGGGGCAGGCAAGAAAGGGACGGGATCCCCGACTCCGTTTGCTGTTCCGCCCGCCTGGCATGATGAAATTTCGACTTGTCGACCGGAAACGGGGTCGCCATTAAAATACTTGATTGCTATCCTGATAGTGCAAGCAGGCTATATTCATTTATCTATCCGCAGGAGGTTCAATGGCCGCACTTACAGAGTCACAACTTGATCGGCTCGTCGAAAAGCTCAAGGTGAATTACCAGGAGTTGTTGGGCGAGGTGCGCGATGAACTCGAACATGCAGGCGATCAGCAGCGCATCGAACTGCTCAACCGCGAGCCGGGCGACAGCGGCGATGAATCGGCAGCGACCGCGCTGGCGGATTTGAACTTGACGATGGTGGACCGGCAGGTGCAGGAACTGCACGATATCGAAGCCGCGTTCCTCCGCATCAAGGAGGGCGGGTATGGCGTCTGCATCGACTGCGGCGTCGACATTGCCTTCGAGCGCCTGCAGGCCTATCCGACCGCCAAGCGCTGCATCGTGTGCCAGGAAAAACGCGAAAAACTCTATTCGCAGGGCGGTCACCCGAAAATGTAACCGGGCCGCCCCCTTCAAGTACCGGCTGGAAACCAGGCTTGTCCCTGCGGCCATCGACAACTTCAAGGAAGTCAAACATGCAAACCCCTCTCCAGATCACTTTCCGCGACATGCCGCATTCGGATGCGCTGGATATCCATATCCGCGAAAAGGCCCAGAAACTGGAGCAGTTTTTTTCGGGACTGATCGGCTGCCGGGTCGTGGTTGAACAGTCCGGCAAGCATCATCAGCAAGGCAACCCGTTCAACGTCCGCATCGATCTCACCGTGCCCGGCTCGGAAATCGTGGTGGATCGGCAGGAAAACATGGATGTCTACGTCGCCTTGCGCGATGCCTTCGATGCCGCGAAAAGGCAGCTCGAAAACTACGCTCGCCAGTTGTGACCGGTCAGCGCGTTCCCTGGCGGATGAAGCGAAAATACGATGCCCGGTCCGACGGACGATCAGCCTGAACTGATCCGCGGCCTCGGCAATCCGGCCTGCTACGATCATCCGGCAGGCCCGGTTCAGGTGCTTGAAACCCATATTTCCCATGTGCTGCTCACCGGCGAATTCGCCTACAAGATCAAGAAACCGCTGAACCTCGGGTTTCTCGATTTCAGCAGCCTCGACAAGCGCCTGCATGTCTGCCGGGAAGAGGTGCGGCTCAACCGCAGGCTGGCGCCCCTGGTCTATCTCGGCGTGGTTCCCATCACCGGCACGCCAGCCGAGCCGCGCATCAACGGCGCCGGGGAAGCGTTCGAATACGCGGTGAAAATGCGCCAGTTTCCGCCGGACGCCACGCTCGACCGCCTGGACGCGACGGGCGGACTGGGGGCGCGGCAGGTCGAGGCCATCGCGACCACGCTCGCTCGCTTTCATTTGGAGGACTGCGAGCGCGCAGGCCCGGACACTGTCTGGGGAAGCCCGCAACGGGTATGGCAGCCGGCGGCGCAGAATTTCCTGCAGATCGCCCCGCGGCTGAGCGACCCCGCCGACAGCCGCCAACTCTCGGAACTCGAACGCTGGAGCGTGGAGGAACACGCGCGCCTGGCGCCGCTGATGGCCGAACGCAAGCGGGATGGCTTCATCCGCGAATGCCATGGCGACCTGCATCTCGGCAACCTTGCCTGGGTCGACGACCGGTTGCTGGTGTTCGACTGTCTCGAATTCAATCCAGAACTGCGCTGGATCGACATCATGTCCGAGATTGCCTTCTGCGCCATGGACCTGATGCAGCGCGGCCACGCCGACCTTGCCTGGCTGTTCCTCAATGTCTGGCTGGAAAAGACAGGCGACTACGCCGGACTGGCGCTGTTCCGCTATTACGCGGTGTATCGCGCCCTGGTGCGCGTCAAGGTGGCGGTGTTGCGAGCCGGGCAAACCGCAGGCGCCGGTCGCGATGCCGCGCTGACCGAGGCGCGCACGCTGATGAACCTGGCTACTGCGCTGACGCAGCGCCAGCCGGTACGGCTCGACATCACCCATGGGCTGTCGGGCTCGGGCAAAACCACCGTCACGCAGACCCTGATGCAGACGCCCGGCGCGATTCGCCTGCGCTCCGACGTCGAGCGCAAGCGCCTGGCCGGGCTCGACGCGCTGGCGCGCAGCGGGTCAGGCGTGGGAGACACACTGTATGCGGCTGACAGCACCCGCCGTACCTACGAACATCTGGCCCGCCTCGCCGGCGCCTTGCTGGATGCCGGCTGGCCGGTGATCGTCGACGCCACCTTCACCGCGCGCTGGCAGCGCGAGCTGCTGCGCGAACAGGCGCAGTCGCGCGGCGCGGCCTTCCGCATCCTCGACTTTCAGGTTCCGGTCGAGACCTTGCGGGCGCGCATTCTCGCTCGCGCCCGGCAGGGCGGCGACGCCTCCGAGGCGAATCTGGCCGTGCTGCGGCGCCAGATGGATACCGAGGAAGTGCTTGCGGAAGAGGAGAGGGCGGCGGTCGTCGCCATGCCGGCTACGAATTAGCGACGGATCGGAACAGCGCCTCAGGAAACGGCGATGACGTAGCGGTCACGACCGGCGTTTTTGCCTTCATACAGCGCCGCGTCGGCGCGCTTGATGGCGCTGGACAGTTCCTCTTCCTCGCCGACACGGGCGAGGCCGAGGGTGATGGTCAGCGTCAGCGATGCGCCATCGGGAAGCGGAATGGATATCTCGCGAATCGCGGCCAGGAGACGGAGGGCGGACCGCTCGGCCTCCGTGTCCGAATGGCACTGCAACAGCCACAGAAACTCTTCGCCGCCAAAGCGATACAGCGGTTCGTTGCCACGCAGGCTCTGCTTCATGACTTCGGCCAGATGATGCAGAACCTTGTCGCCGACCGGATGCCCATACTTGTCGTTGATGTGTTTGAAGTGATCGACATCGATCATCGCCAGATACAACTGGTTGCGGTTGCGCTGGGCATCCTTCTGAATCAGGCTGAAATCATGTTGGAGACCATAGCGCAAAGGCAATCCGGTCAGCGGATCGTGCCGCACCGCCTGGGAAATTATCAGCGTCTTGAACCGGGCCAGCAGGCTGAGCAGTTCGGATTGCGAAAGTTCGAATGCATCCAGATCGGCGTTTTGCCCCGTATTCCCGTTCATTACCTGGGTGCAGATCGAGCGAATCGCATCGTGCATGGTCCGGTGCACGCCATCGACACGCTGCGCGGCCTGTGGGTCCAGTGCGTCGAAGCGCTCCCGGTTCGAGGAAAACCAGCGGCCGAAACGGCACAAGGTGTGCGCCATGGGTTCAAGCACATCATCGCCTGGTGTGCTGCGCAACACGGCGCAGCGGAGGATGCGGCGGGACCAGTCCATGTGCGCCTCGACCGCGGCATCGAGTTCGGAGATCAGGGTGTCGGTCTGGGCTGAAAGATTGGACATGGCGGGCTAATAAACGGGTCGGTTATCGGATGACTTTACATCATTCACGATCGGGAGGTCGAAAGCCTGGACCCGCACGCTGCGTGCCGAAACGGTTATCGGTCCCGGAAATGTCATGGTGCATAATCGCTCCCCATGCCCGCGTCCCTGTTTCCCCCCGCCGTCTTCCTGATGGGTCCCACCGCTTCCGGAAAAACCGCGCTGGCGGTTCATCTGGTAGAGCGATTTCCCTGCGAAATCATCAGCGTCGACTCGGCGCTGGTGTATCGCGGCATGAACATCGGCACGGCCAAGCCGGATGCCGCCACGCTCGCCCGCGCGCCGCATCATCTGCTGGATATTCGCGATCCCACCGAAGCGTACTCCGCCGCCGCATTCTGCGACGATGCCCGCCGGTTGATGGCCGACATCGGTGCGCGCGGCAGGGTACCGCTGCTGGTCGGGGGCACCATGCTGTATTTCCGCGCCTTGTTGCGAGGACTCGACGATTTGCCTCGCGCCGACGCCGCGCTGCGACAACAACTGGAAACTGAAGCCGCGGCGCGCGGCTGGCCCGCCCTGCACGCGGAACTGGCGAAAGTCGACCCGGCCACCGCCGCACGCCTCCACCCCACCGATTCGCAGCGCATCGGCCGCGCGCTGGAGATTTTCCGGTTGAGCGGGGCGCCGATGTCGGCACAACTGGACAAGGCGCAAACCCCGCTGCCGTACCGCGTGCTGCAGCTTGCCCTGATTCCGTCCGACCGCGCGGTGCTGCATCGGCGCATCGCGGCGCGGTTCGATGCCATGCTGGCCGATGGACTGATCGATGAAGTCGCGAACCTGCGTCGGTCTTACGCAGTGGACCCCGGTTTGCCGTCGATGCGGGCTGTCGGCTATCGTCAGGCGTGGGCCTATCTCGACGGAAAAATCGACATGCCGGCGCTGCGCGAGCAGGGCATTGCCGCCACCCGTCAGCTCGCCAAACGCCAGCTCACCTGGCTGCGTTCGTGGCCGGATGTTGTGACGCTGGATGCTCTGGCGAACGATCTGGAAGCGCAGGCCGATATCCTGGTGGCGCGCCATTTACAAGCTCCGCGCTGAGCAAACCCTATTCGAACAGGGCGCGGCTAAGCGGTATGCGCTTGCCAGCGCCTCATCTCCAGCGCGGAGCCCGGAAATCAGGAATCGGGGGGACGGCATCGGTTACACTCGGCTCAAGAAAAGGCACAATCCAGGCATTCAATCGTCACGGAAAACACGAGCACACAAGGCATGACTTCATCCACATCAAAACCCTGTCCGTTCTGCGAACTCGACCCCCACCGCATCCTCGTCGAAGGTGAGCTCGCCGTGGCCTACCGCGACGGTTTCCCTGTTTCGCTCGGCCACACCGTCATCATCCCGCGCCGGCACTTCGCAACCCTGTTCGACGCGACCGAAGTCGAGCAGGCCGCGCTGCTGGCGATGCTGGCGCAGGCCAGGGATTCGATCGACAAGCACCACCAGCCGGACGGCTACAACATCGGCATCAACCACGGACAGGCCGGCGGCCAGACCGTGCCGCATCTGCACATTCACCTCATCCCGCGCTACCGCGGCGACAAGGAAGACCCCCGCGGCGGCGTGCGCTGGGTGCTTCCGGACAAGGCAAAGTACTGGGCGTGATGCACGGCTTCGCCGATACCGCGCGCACGATGAATGTCGGTCGTCGTCTCCGCGACCTCATTACCGTAAGCCCTCGATATCCATGATGCGCTCCAACGTCTGTTCGGCCTGCTCGCGTTGCTCATGGTTGCGAAGCAGAGGCATGATTTCTTCACGATGGGCCTGCGAGCAAGAGTCCTTCAAAATGAGGAACCCCGCCGAATAATGCTCGTGAATGCGCTGGCAGCGCGGGACAGGTTGCCTGGTGTGCGCTTGCCGGAGCAGCACCCGCTTTGGACAATGTCCAGCGAGACGTTGCGCCGAACGGGTGGGCAGAATCGACCCCGGCCGCGCAAGCATCCTTTCCCCGACATGCAGACCTGGAATCCCGTCAGCGCATCCGCCGACGCCGGCCTCAATATAGGCTTTAAGTTGTAGGCTTAAAGTTGTAGACTTTCATGGCGGATATAAAGATACCGTATGTTTAATTACGCAGACATGCGTCCGTATGCCTGGGTTGATTTGAGTTTTGTACAAGTGAACCGGGCAGTCCCGAAATGCCGCGCCTTTGTTCACGGAGATTGACGATTGGAACGCCCATGAATTCCAACCCCTTGTCGTTTATAGGAGTTGCCGTCCTGGTGACAGCACTGTCGGCCAGCAATAAGGTCGATGCAGCCGATCCTGGAAATGTATCCGCCGAATCCTTGTCCGGGGCAAGCGAGCGTGTTCTCCAGACCGGCGCCCAGATACGGGCTGATGTCGAGGCGATGCGGGAGGCGCGCCGCAAACGCGCAGCCATGGAGGCCAGGCAAAAGGAGGAGGACAAAAAGGAAGCGGAACGGGCTCGCCTTCAGGCTCAAAAAGACGCGGAACAGCTGGCGGCGGCCAAGGAAGTAAAACAGCGTCAAGCCATGGAGGCTGCCCAGGCCCAGGCTCGGAAAGAAGCGGCGGAACGTGCGGCCAAGGCGGAGCGCGAACGCAAGCTGGCTTTGGAAGAACAGCGGGCGCTGGAAGAAAAAATAGCCAAAGACTTGACCGCCAAGGTGGGGAAAGAAAAAGCCGATCTTCTGCTGGGAGGCGAGGCGGAGGTTGGAGTCGACTGGTGAACCACGTAGTAAATATGTGTAGTATTCAGGAATTGTCGATAATGAAGGCAAGGTTTGCTTGAAGTGCCGTGTCGGGGTTGGGCTTGCACGGGCAAGCCACGGGTGTATCCCGGTTTGTTGTGACGTTAGAAAAGGAGGATGTATGGCAATAACATGGAAAAACGAGAAGATCATTGGAGCTGCATTGGTCGGCTTTGCGGGGATGCTGGGCGTATCGGCGGCTCAGGCGCAGGAGATATCGCGCGCTGCCGTCGTTGCCGCGACCTGTTTCACCTGTCATGGCACCAATGGCGTGAGTCCCGGCTCGATCCCGAGCATCAACGAAATCCCTCCAGATCGCATGGTCAGCATTCTTCAAGGTTTCCGTTCAGGGCAACGCGCGTCCACGGTGATGGGCCGCCATGCCAGCGGATACACTGAGGTAGAGATCGCGGAAGTGGCGAATTATCTTGGCAACCTTCAGAAGCAGGGGAAATAAAGATGGCTGAAATTTCACGTAGGAATTTTGTAAAACTGATCGGCGCCGGCGGCGCGGCATCGGCCATGAGCCTGACCGGTTGCGCGGCATTGTCCCGCGAGCCTGCCAAGCCCGCCCCACGCGTGGTGGTCATCGGCGGCGGCTTCGGCGGCGCCACCTGCGCCAAGTATCTGCGTATCTATGACCCATCGCTGAATGTCACGATGATCGAGCAGAATGCCAACTACATAACCTGTCCGGGCACCAACATGGTGCTGGGCGGTTTTCGCAAGATGGATGATCTTGTCCAGAATTACAACGCCTTGCGCGGCAAATATGGCGTGAATGTGATCCAGGACCGGGTCACGGGGGTCGATCCCGCCAAGCGGCTGGTTACGCTCAGCAGCGGCAAAACCATCGAATACGATCGCCTGGTGATGTCGCCGGGGATCGATTTCAAGTGGAACGCGATTGAAGGCTACGATGAGGCAGCCAGCCAGTTCATGCCCCATGCATGGAAGGCGGGCGCTCAAACCGTATTGCTCGAAAAACAGCTGCGTGCCATGCCCGATGGCGGAACCGTGATCATCGCCCCGCCTGGCATGCCTTTCCGTTGCCCCCCCGGTCCGCCGGAGCGGGCCAGCCTGATCGCCCATTACCTCAAGAACCACAAACCCCGTTCCAAGGTTCTGATCCTGGACGTCAAGGAGCAGTTCTCCAAGCAGAAACTGTTCATGGATGGCTGGAACGCACTCTATCCCGGCATGATCGAGTGGGTGCCGGGCTCCAAGGGCGGCAAGATCCAGCGTGTCGATGCCAAGGGCCTCACCGTTTACACCGACGAAGGCATGACCACCCATAAGGCCGATGTGGTGAACATCATTCCGCCGCAGAAAGCAGGCAATATCGCCGTGTCGACAGGCCTGGCCGACAAGGCGGGCTGGTGTACCGTCAATCAACTGACCTTCGAATCGAACGTGGTGCCTGGCATCCATGTGATCGGAGACTCGGCCACGGCGGGTGCCATGCCCAAGGCGGGACATACGGCGAACAACATCGCAAAAATGACCGCGGCGGCCATCGTCTCGATTTTCCGGGGCGTCAAGCCGCCCGTTCCCTCCCATGTCAACACCTGCTACAGCCTGGTTGGACCGGAATACGGTATCAGCATGGCGGCGGTATACCGGCTTGGAGAGGATGGCGTGCTGGCGGGCGTCAAGGGCGCCGGCGGACTCAGCCCGGAGGACGCACCCAGCCTTATGCGCGCGCAGGAAGCGGGCTATGGGCGGGGCTGGTACGACAGCATCGTCGCCGACACCTTCGGCTGATCGTCTTGCGCAGGCCATGAAAAGGGCGGCTTCGGCCGCCCTTTTCATTTTTACGTCGTGCGCACGGCACGAGCGCTTGGGCGACCACATCGGGAATGATCTAAGCAAGTTGGTAACAGCGGGTACTTGATCTTGTGGCATGATTCCTCGACATGTTCACCCATCGAGATCGATCCGGATTCCTGCCGATTGGCCAGCTGCATGCGCTGGTCGGCCGGCTTATGCAACTGGGCTACCAATGCCAGGGGCCTGCCGTGGAAAACGACGCCATCGTCATGCGCGAATTCCAGTCGCCCGACGGCGTGCCGCGCGGCCTGCAGGCCGAACAGTCGCCGGGCAGCTACCGGCTGACGCGCGATCCGGGCAATCGCTATTTCGCCTGGGCCAATGGTCCGCAGGCGATCAAGCCGCAGGCGTTTGCGCCGAAGGAATCGTTGTGGCGGGTGGAGCGGGACGAGGCGGGCAGCCTGCGGTTTGCCGCCGTGCTGCCGTCCGCGCCGCCGCTGGCCATCATCGGCGTGCGTGCCTGCGATCTGGCGGCACTGGCCTTGCAGGACGCGCATTTCCTGCACGATGGCCGCCGCGATGCGCACTACGCCCGGCGGCGCGAACGGCTGTTTCTGGTGGCGGTGCAATGCGCCGAGCCGGGAGCGACCTGCTTTTGCGCCTCGACCGGCGACGGCCCGACCCCGAGCGCGGGCTACGACATTGCACTGGCGGAACTGGCGGACGGTTTCGTCGCGGTGGCAGGCAGCGACAAGGGCGCGGCGGTGCTGCAGTCCCTGAATCTCGTTCCGGCCAGCCCGCGGCAGATCGACGCGGCCCGCCAGCAGGGGCAGGCCGCCGCCGCGGCCCAGACCCGCAGCCTGCCCGGGCGCAATCTGCGCGAGACCCTGATGAACCGACTGGAACATCCGCGCTGGGACGCGGTGGCGGCGCGCTGCCTTGCCTGCGGCAACTGCACCGCGGTGTGCCCGACCTGTTTCTGCCATGCCGAGGTCGACGCGCCCGCGCTCGATGGCCGCTCCAGCCGGCATGAGCGGATATGGGATTCGTGCTTCGGCGAGAGCCATGGCTACCTGCACGGCTTCAACGTGCGCCCCGACATCCGCAGCCGCTATCGCCAGTGGCTGACCCACAAGCTGGCAAGCTGGCACGAGCAGTTCGGACGCAGCGGCTGCGTCGGTTGCGGGCGCTGCATCGCCTGGTGCCCGGCTGGCATCGACCTGACCGAAGAGGTCGCCGCGCTGACCGAAGGGGAGCAGCCATGAACGCGCTTGGCGCCATCGATTCCGGACCGCCGCATGCCGCCACCGTGGTGGCGCGCACCCAGGAGTCGCCGAGCATCTTTACGCTGAAGCTGCGCCTCGACGAGGCGGCAGCGCAGGCGGCTTACCGGTTCGCGCCCGGCCAGTTCAACATGCTGTATCTCTACGGCGTCGGCGAGGCGCCGATTTCCATCATGTCCGACCCCGAGGAGCGGGACGGCATCGGCCACACCATTCGCGCGGTGGGACGTGTCACGCGGGGGCTGGCGGCGCTGCGGCCGGGCGACCGTATCGGCCTGCGCGGCCCATTCGGGCGCGGCTGGCCGCTGCAGGAAATGGGGGGGCGCGATGTCGTGCTGGTGACCGGCGGACTCGGCTGCGCGCCGGTGGTGTCGGTGATTCATTATGTGCTGCGGCGACGCGAGCGCTTTGGCAAGCTGGTCATCATCCAGGGGGTGAAGCACGCCGAGGATCTGATCTGGCGCAAGCAATACGATCAATGGTCGAAACTGCCGAACACCCAGGTGCTGGTGGCGGCGAACGAGGGCGCGGCGCTATGGCCCTGGCATGTCGGGAACGTGACCGATATGTTCGGGCTGGCCCGGTTCAACCGCGAGCGCGCCGTGGCGATGATGTGCGGACCGGAAGGGATGATGCATGCCGCCGCGGACCATCTGCTGGCGTATGGACTGCCCGAGTCGCATCTGTTCCTGAGCATGGAGCGCAACATGCAGTGCGCGGTCGGACGCTGTGGCCACTGCCAGCTCGGAGGCGCCTTCGTCTGCCGCGATGGCCCGGTGTTCAACTGGGGCGAGGTCAAATCCTTGCTGGCGCACCGGGGATTCTGATGAACCCGGATTATCCATTTGGCCGGTTTGTGGATCGAAGCGTGCACCATGCACGCTGGACCCTGCATCTTCAGCTCCGATGGCCTGCCCTGATCGCGGGCAAGCCCGCTCCTGCAAAAGCGCGCGACCGTCGTCGCCTGTGGGAGGGGCTTCAGCCCCGATGGGCCACCCCAATAGCACGGTGCACCTTCTTCGCCGCTTATGGATAATCCGGGATGAATACGCCGATGGAAAACCCCGTCAAGCCGCGCGTGGCGGTGCACAAGTTCAGCTCCTGCGACGGCTGCCAGCTGGCCCTGCTCAATCTCGGCGAGGATCTGCTGACGCTGGCCGGGCGGGTCGACCTGGTGCATTTCGCGGAAGCCGGGCCGCTCGATCCGGATGCGGATGTGGATATCGCCTTTGTCGAAGGCAGCGTGTCGACCCCGGAAGATATCGAGCGAATCCGGCACATCCGGGCCCACAGCCGCCTGCTGATCGCCATCGGCGCCTGCGCCGTCTCGGGCGGCATCCAGGGATTGCGCAACGGCGTTTTCGGCGAAGAATGGGTGACGCGGATCTACAGCCATCCCCAAGCGATCGCCAGCCTGGAACGCTCGACGCCGATTGCCGGCCACGTGAAAGTAGACTTCGAGTTGTGGGGCTGCCCGGTCAGCGGCCCGCAAATGCTGGCGGTGGTGAATGCCCTGCTGCTCGGCGTGACGCCGCGCGACAACGCCGACAAGGTTTGCACCGAGTGCAAGCGCCTGGGCTATCCCTGCGTCCTGGTCACGCGCGGCATCGCCTGCATGGGGCCGGTGACGCGGGCGGGCTGCGGGGCGCTGTGTCCCGGCATCGGCCGCGACTGCTATGGCTGTTACGGTCCGGCGGAAAATGCGAACACCGACGCACTGGCGGCGCGGTTCAGACGTCAGGGGCTGACGACGCAAGCCATCGTGCAGCGTTTCCAGTCGATCAACAGCCAGGCGCCGGCGTTCCTCGCGGCGGCCGAAAAGATCAGGATGGGCGGCGATGACTGAACAGAAACGAACGGTTTCAATTCACGTTCCCGTGCTCGCCCGGGTGGAAGGCGAGGGCGCGCTCGACCTGCGCATCGAGGCGGGGGACATCGCCGAATTGCGCCTGCGCATCTTCGAGCCGCCGCGTTTCTTCGAGAAATTCCTGGAAGGCCGCCACTACACGGAAATCCCCGATCTGGTGGCGCGAATCTGCGGCATCTGCCCGGTGGCGTATCAGGTCACCGCGGCGCAGGCGCTGGAACAGCTGTTCCATGTCGACATCGGCCCGTGGGCGCGCGACATGCGCCGGGTGTTCTACTGTGGCGAGTGGATCCAGAGCCACAGCCTGCACATCCACCTCCTGGCCGCACCGGATTTTTTTGGCTGCAAAAGCGCCATCGACCTGGCGCGCATCGCGCCCGATGAAGTGCGCCGCGGGCTGCGTATTCAGGCGCTCGGCAACGAGCTGATGGACCTGTTCGGCGCCCGCTCGGTGCATCCGGTGGGGCTGCGCGTCGGCGGCTTCCATGCCGCGCCCTCGCTGTCCCGCATCAAGGAGGTCCGGGAAAAGCTTCGCGCCGCGCTGCCCGAGGCCGAAGCCCTGATCCGCTGGACAGCGGGCATCGCGGTGCCGCGGGACGACCAGGCCTTTGTTTCGGTGGCGATGCGACACCCGGGCGAGTACGCCATCGAATGCGGCCGCATCGGCGCCAGCGACGGGCTATGCATCGAGGCGGAGGCATTCGATGCCCACTTCGCCGAACGGCATCTGCCGCACTCCACCGCGCTATTCAGCAGCTATCATGACCAGCCCTATCTGGTCGGGCCGCTGGCGCGGCTCAACCTCAACCATGACTGTCTGCCCGGTCGGGTCAAGTCCTTGCTGGCCGAATCCGGCCTGACGCTGCCCAGCCGCAACCTGTTTCACAGCCTGGTCGCGCGCGCGGTGGAAATCCTGCTGGCGCTGCACGAAGCGCTACGCCTGCTCGAAGCCTATCGCCTGCCGGACTCGCCCTGGGTGCCGGTCAGCCCGCGCGCCGGCGTCGCCGCCGGCTGCACCGAGGCGCCGCGCGGCCTATTGTGGCACCGCTACGAAATGGACGATGCGGGCCGTGTGGTCACCGCGCGCATCGTGCCGCCGACCAGCCAGAACCAGGCGCGCATCGAGGAAGATCTGCGGCTGTCGCTGCTCAACTTCGGACTCGACCAGCCGGACGACGCGCTGCGCCTGCACTGCGAAAAAGTGATCCGCAACTACGATCCCTGCATCTCCTGCGCCACCCATTTTTTGCGGATGAACGTCGAGCGCGGATGAACAGGGTGCGCATCCTCGGCATCGGCTCGCCCTCGGGCGACGACCAAGCCGGCTGGCTGGTCGTCGATGCGCTTCAGGCCAGCGGCGTGCAGACAGGCGTCGATCTGGTCATCGAAAAGCTCGACCGTCCCGGCGCCAACCTGATTGCGTCGGTGGAAAACGCTGCCTGGGTCATTCTGGTCGATGCCATGCAAGGCTGCGGCGAGGCTGGCCGGATACGGCGTTTCGGCGCGAATGACTGGCCCGCATATGGCGGCGGAATCTCTAGCCATGGCTTCGGCGTGGTGGATGCGCTGACCCTGGCGCGCGAACTCGGCAGCCTGCCCCACAGGCTCGACCTCTACGGCATCGAAGCCGGTTCGGCGCTGCCGGGCGAGGAACCCAGCCTCGCGGTCAAGGCCGCTGCCCGGCGCCTGGCCGCCAGTCTTGCGGCTGAACTGGCCTCCGCTCGGCAGGCATGACTTACCCTGACCCTGATCCGGCCAGCCCAGGTGGCTCCATGTTCCAAAAGCAGCGCTTGTGGCATGTTGAATTTCCACGGTCCATCCTGGCGATCGTCATGGCGTTCGCCGCTCCGGCTCAGGCAGCCGATTGGGGCGTCGAAGCCGGGCATCTGCTCCATTCCAATTCCATGCGCCTGTTCGGTATTGCCCGGCCGCTTGGAGAATCCGCCTCCGCCAGCATGGGCGCCTACCGCACCGAAACCCGGTCGGCGGAAGAGCAGGTGCTTCTGGCCAAGGGCCTGAAAGCGCATTACCTCACCCGCAACGCTGCCGACAGGACGGACATGCTCGCCTTCTGGCCAAGCGGGGCTGCGCCGACCCATTTGATTTCCTGCGTCGAAGGTGGTCGTGCGCAGTTGTCCGGCGATGCCGACAAGGCCGGCTACGCGCCTGGCGACCTATTCAACCCGTCGGTGCAGCGCATCGACCTGGAAACCGGCGCGGTCGAAACCGTGCTGCGGGGCATGAGCGCCTGCGACGGCATTCGCACCACCCCCTGGGGCACCGTGCTGGCTACCGAGGAGCATGCAAACGGCGGCGCCTATGAAATCCTGAACCCGCTCGCCATCACCGGCTTCACGGTAAGGGATCGATCCACCGGCGAAATCGTCGATGCAGCCGGCGCGATCGACACCAGCGCGGTCGCCAGGCGCACCGCGCTGCCGGCCATGTCATGGGAAGGGTTCGACATCACGCCCGCGGGCGTGGTGCTGGCCGGCGACGAACTGCGTCCCGGCTCCTATGCCGATGCGCGCGGCGGCAGCGATACCGATGGCGGCGCCATCTTCAAGTTCATTCCCGATGCGCCCTGGAACGGCGCCGCTCCGGTTACCCGTCTTGCCATGAGCCCGCTGGCGTCCGGCCGCGTCTACGCCTTCCAGGCTTCCTGCCGCGGCGCGGCCCAGTCCGGCTTCCCGCAGTTCGGCCAGGGCTGTGAAATCGGCGACGGCGCCTGGGTCAAGGTGAACGCCGCCACGGCGCGTGCCGACGCCAACAGGCTTGGCGCCACCGGCTACTACCGGCCGGAAGACGGCCACTTCGACCCGATGCATGCCGGACCCGGCTACCGCTTCTGCTGGGCCAACACCGGCAACGAAGCTGCCCGAAACTACGGCGAAGTGGTGTGCCTGATCGACGAAAACCCGATGGGCGGCGGCGAGAAGACCTCGACCAGAGGCGGTCTCGCCTATACCTATCTGGCCGACGACAAGCAGGCCATGGGCTTCGCTCATGCCGCCGCAAACCGCTTCATCGAGGGCGACCCCGACTTCAATTCGCTCGACAACCTGGCTTTCCAGCCGCTCACCGGCAACCTGTATGTGTCCGAGGATCACGCCAACGGTGACATCTTCGCCTGCCTGCCGGACGGCGCCGACCGCGACCTCGAATCCGACGGATGCGTGAAGATAATGTCGGTCAGGGACAGCTCGGCCGAGCCCACCGGCTTCATTTTCAGCGCCGACGGCACGACCGCCTATCTGTCGATCCAGCACAGCAACGACGCCGCCATGCCCAGGGTGGACGGCTACCCCACCGACGACATTCTGGCGATCACCGGATTCAATAGCCCCAGTCCCGGCAAGCATGGACGTTAAAAAAGCCGTCACGACGCGTTCGCTATAATGTCAGCTGTCGAAGCAACGCAAGGAGCATGTCATGCAGCAACAACTCGATATGTTTGTCGCCTCACTGACAACGTTCTGGACCCAGCTCGCCAGCTTCGTTCCGCAATTGCTGGCGGCACTGCTGTTGCTGTTCGTGGGCTGGCTGCTCGCCAACCTGGTGCGGACCGGCGTCATGAAACTGCTCGACGTGTTGCGCTTCGACAGCCTGGCGGAAAAAACCGGCATCGAGGCTTTCCTCAAACAGGGCAACCTTGACGTGTCGCTGTCGAAGCTGCTGGCCAAGCTCGCCTACTGGATCATCATCTTCATCGTCGTCGTCACCGTGGCCAACAGCCTCGGCCTGCACATGGTGGCCGAACTGTTCAACAAGGTCGTGCTGTACATTCCCAACATCATCGTCGCCATCCTGGTGCTGGTGTTCGGCGTGCTGGTGGCGCGCTTCGTCAACCGGACGATCTTTGCCTACCTCAACAACATCGGCGTGCAGGGGGCGCTGACCATCAGCACCCTGGCGGAATATGCGGCGATCGTTTTCGTGGTCTTCGTGGCGCTGGAACAACTCGAGATTGGCACCAACCTGCTTACCGCCGCGTTCCAGATCGGCTTCGGCGCAATTGGCCTGGCGTTTGCCCTGGCTTTCGGGCTTGGCGGGCGCGACTGGGCAGCCGGCGTGATCAAAAAACTGACTGAAAAATAAACGGAAAACATCCGCGGTTCGGCCTTGATCCCGGCGTCATCCGTTGCCTGCCGGGGGGCTGTTCATGCAAGGCATCGGAATCCGGCCGGGTCCCGGTTCACGCCGGCGCCGAATATTTCATGTCTTCGGTCAGAATGTGCCGGCTGAGCCATTCACGCAGGAGCAGCAGCACTTCCTGATTGATTCTGGCGTGGAACCCGTGCAGATACTGCCAGCGGATATCCTTGATGGTTTGAGCAAACGCAGTATGTTGGCGCTTGTGCGCTTCCAGTTCCGGGAAGTGGCGGCCTGATTTCTGCATGTGCCGTTCTTCGCGATGGAAGTGATCGATGGTGTAATCGAGCAATTTGTCCAGCACCGATTCGACAATGTGCCGGTTGCCGATTTTTTCAGCCGAAGCCAGCTGGTTGATCAGGTCGATGAGGCAGCGATGGTCGTTGTCCATGTCGGAATCCTTGACCGATAACGCTTCCGTCCATCGGATCGGGGCGCTGCCTTTTCGATATTCCATTACCTTGTGCAAGGCTTCGACAAGCAGTGGGTCAAACTGCTTGCCGGACTGCTCGGTGACATAGTCGATCGCCTCCTGCTCGGTCCAGGCCCTCTTGTAGGAGCGCTCCGTGACGAGCGCATCGAAAACATCGACCAGTCCGACAATGCGGGCGGAAAGCGGTATGTCCTGTCCGGCGAGTTGTGCGGGGTATCCCTGGCCGTTGTAGTACTCATGGTGGTGCAAGGCGATTTCAGAGGACAGGTTGAGCAGGTAATCGTTGCCATCGAGGATGCGGCTGGCTTTTTCCAGCGCCTTTTTGCCGTGCACGGTGTGGGTTTCGATGATCGCGCGCTCCTCGGGGTTCAGTAAAGCGGGCTTCTTCAGAATGCTGTCGGGAATGGCGACCTTGCCCACGTCATGAAGAATGCTGGCGGTGCCGATGTGGCGTTTGAACTCAGGGGTGATTTCTTCCCGGTAATGGCCCCGTTCAACCAGAATCTGCACGATTTCATCGGTCATGATGGCCATGCGCAAAATATGGTCGCCGGTATCCTGATCCTTGTGCTCCGCCAGACCGGCCAGCGCGAGGACCATGGCGCGACCGGTGCGATGGGCCTGGGTGGCGAGGCTGTGCATCCGTATCGAACCGACCACCCTGTCGTCGATGAATTCAAGCAATTTCATCGATTCCGCATCGATTTCACCCACCCCCTCGACGTACACGAGTATGGCAAAACCCTCGGGGTGCGAAAAATAAAAAGTCACGGCGCCCGGGTCATACTGGTTTGCGCGCTGGCCGAGGGCGTTGCGCAAGCGTTCCCGAACCAGATCGTCATGCAGGGCGGCGCCCGCGGCGTTGGCATAGCGCCCTGTTCCCTGGCTGATTCGAAGGTTATATCCGGCGGCGCCGTGCTTGACCACGGTCATGAAGGCTGATGCCGGCGCATCGCCGAGCCTGGCCAGGTAATGGGCCAGGTTCTCATACAGCGCTTCGAGCGAGGGGGTCCGGTCAATTTCCCGACAAATTTCCAGCATCCTGTGGAGAAGGGGAGGCGCGCAATTCATTTTTTATAAGAGATGCTGATGGCCTGGTTATGTCGCGTGAAAATCATGGCAAATCGAATCGCGGGGTGGGGCAGGGTATTGGCCAGCCCGGATTTTATAAAGATCGGCCACCTGTCGCATCATCCATATAGCCTATTTATTCGGGTCGATCATGAAAGCGTCTCGCCGATCGAGTCCAGGATAGTATCGGTGCATGCATGGGGGACTTGAACCTGCCGCACCCAGAAAGCAGAATTCCGGCTCGAATCGAGATCGAATGGGTCATGCGGAAGGCCGATAGCCCTCCTGAGGCCGATGCGATGAAGCGGCCGGTTTTCTCCGGTAAAGTTCGGGAATCCATACCGAAAGCACCCCGAAAATCCTGGGCGATCCATGGCGCCATTGGCGGAGATACATACGATATGACTCAAGATGAGGATTACATGCGCGCCGCATTGGAGTTGGCCAGGCAGGGCTGGGAGGCGGGAGAGGTGCCGGTGGGTGCGGTGGTGGTATGCGGCGGCGAAATTGTCGGCCGCGGCTACAACCAGCCGATTTCCAGCTTCGACCCCACGGCGCATGCCGAGGTGATGGCGCTGCGCGATGCGGCGGGACGGATCGGCAATTACCGACTGGTGGGCTGCACCCTGTATGTGACGATGGAGCCGTGCGTGATGTGCGCGGGAGCGATTCTGCATTCACGGGTGGCGCGGGTGGTGTATGGCGCGCGCGAATACAAAACCGGCGCGCATGGCAGCATCATCGACGTGTTCGCCGAGCCCCGCCTCAACTACCATTGCGAGATCGCAGGCGGGGTGCTGGCGGACGAATGCGCGGCGATGATCTCGGGGTTTTTCGAGGCACGTCGGCAGCAGAAGAAGGAGGGGGCGACGCAATGAGCGGCCTGTTTATCGAAGTCGATATGCGCCTGCAGCAGTTGTACCTGTGGGAGCCCTTTCCGGATGGCGACCTGCTGATCCGGCAGTATCCGGTTTCCACTTCGGCCAACGGGGCGGGAGAGCAGAACGGCAGCTATCGCACGCCGCGCGGGCGGCATCGCATCGCGGAAAAAATCGGCGCCGGCATGCCGATGTGCGCAGCGTTCAAGGCACGCGAATGGACGGGTGAAATCTGGACCCCCGAACTGGACGCCGAGAATCCCGGGCGCGACTGGATTCTGACGCGCATCCTGTGGCTGGACGGGCTGGAGCCGGGCAAAAACAAGGGTGGCACGGTAGACACCCGCAACCGCTATATCTACATCCACGGCACCCACGAGGAGCACAAGGTCGGCACGCCGGCTTCGCACGGCTGCATCCGCATGAAGAATGCGGATGTGGCGGAGCTGTTCGATCTGGTGAAGGTCGGGACGGAGGTGCGCATCAGCGCGTGAGGCTTGCCGGTCGGGCTCTGTGACGATAAAAAACGCCCGCGAACACGGGCGTCAGGTTATTTACAACCCCCCTCCCCCTTGAGGGGGGAGGGCTGGGGAGGGGGTGAGCCGTAGGATAGCCGCACGTAACAGATTGATTTAATTACCCCTCACCCTGACCCTCTCGCACAAGGGGAGAGGAAAATCCCCCAGCAACAATTTTGTCAGCAGTCTGACGCCCGCGAACGCTGGGGAGGCGCCAGCTTATTGCAGCACGACCAGGGTGACTCGGCGATTCGCCGTACGGCCGGCCTGGTTCCTGTTGCTGGCAAGCGGAGCGGACTCGCCATAGGAGATCACGTTCATGCGGTGCAGGGCAATGCCGCCTCTCGTTGCAAGATGGCGGCGCACGGCTTCGGCGCGGGCCTGGCCAAGCGCGAGATTGGCGGCTTCGGAACCGTTGCTGTCGGTATGCCCCTGGATTTCAATAAAGACATTCCTGTTCTCGGCCCTGAGTTTCGCGGCAAACTCGTCGAGCGCCTTTTCCGCCTCGGGCGACAGTTCGCTGGCGTCCGGCTTGAAACGGGCGGCCTGGCTCGACAGGATGGTTTCGTACAGGAACTTTCCGGCGGCCAGTTGGCCGGCGGCCCTGGCGCGTTCGAGCGCCTCCTGGGCGGTGCGCGAGGCGCCATCCAGCGCGGCTTGCTGGCTGTTGACACGGCTTTCGAGTCCCCGATACATGCCGGCGTTCTGGCTCAGCTTGCTGTTGGTGTCGGCCTGCTGGCTCTCCATGCGCGTGTTGAGGGTGTCAACCTGTTCGTTGACAAATTCCTTGGAGGCGCAACCCCCCAGCAGAGCGGCGCAGGCCAGGGTCAATGAGACGTGATGGAAATTCATTTGTATGCTCCAGAAGGGGGTGGCGGCTCGGGCGGCGCTGTCTGCCGGACTGCGATTCTAGCAGCCCAGTTCCCTTTTCCGGCCATGGCAACCGAGATATTGAAGCCCGGTCACGACGATAGCGGCATCGGCTTGTTGTCGTTGAGGTTGAGCCAGCCCTTGGCGATGCGGTAGATGAACCAGATGAAAGCGACGCCCCACACCAGCCAGCCGAGCAGGATGATCCAGGTGATCCAGCCCACCACGCACCACAGCACGCTCCACCAGAAGGTACTGATTTGCCATTGGAAGTGGCTTTCCAGCCATGTGCCACGGGCGTCGTCGCGCTTGATGTAGTTCAGCACGATGGCGACGATGGCCGTAGTGCCGAAACCAAGTAACGACAATGCATATAGGGCATAGGTCACGTGGGTGAAGGTCTTCAGGCTGGCCAGTTTATCGTCGGAGCCGGGCGTAAGGTCCATGTTCATCGGTGTGCTTTCTCGTAAATCGGCATCATCTCCGGCAGCAGCGCATTCAATGCCTGGATGCGGTTGCCGGGGGCGGGGTGGGTGCTGAGGAATTGCGGCGGACCGTTACTGCTGGCGGCTTGCATTTTTTCCCACAGCTTGATCGCCGCGTGCGGATCGAATCCCGCCCGCGCTGCGAGTTCGATGCCGTAACGGTCGGCCTCGCTTTCCCCGGCGCGGCTGTTGGGGAGGGTGAGGGCGATGTCGGCCACCGGCGCCAGTCCGGTCAGGTCGCGCCCGGCGAGGATGGAGCCGAGCTGCATCCCGCCCTGCATCGCGATGGCGCGAGACATGCGCTCGCGACCGTGGCCCAGCAGCGCGTGGGCGATTTCGTGGCCCATGATCTGGGCGATCTCGTCGTCGCTCAATTTCAGCTTGCTGACGATGCCGGTGTAGATCGCCATCTTGCCGCCGGGCATGCACCAGGCGTTGAGCGTGGGCTCGTCGATCACCGCGACCGACCATTTCCAGTCGCGGCTGGGCGCATACATATTGCCGGCCTGCACGATCAGCCGGTCGGTGATGCGCTTGACCCGGTCGTTCAGCGCCGCGTCGGTGCTGAGCTTGCCCTTCTTCTGCGCTTCGTCCAGTGTTTTGACGTAGGCCTGGGCCGATGCGGATTGCGCCTGCTCCTCGGACACCAGCACCAGCTGCTTGCGGCCGGAGACCGGGTTGGCCTGACACGCCACCAGGCCGGCAGCGAGCAGGAGGGACAGCAGAAGTTTGGCTTTCATCGCAGCTCCTTCCAGAAAGGACGAACCAATCGGACTCAGATCCCGCGCAGCAGTTCGTTGATGCCGACCTTGGACCGGGTCTTCTCGTCGACCTTCTTCACGATCACCGCGCAATACAGACTATAGCTCCCATCCTTGGACGGCAGGTTCCCGGACACCACGACCGAGCCGGCGGGGATGCGGCCATAGGTGACTTCGCCGGTTTCGCGGTCGTAGATCTTGGTCGACTGGCCGATGTAGACGCCCATCGAGATCACGCTGTTGTCCTCGACGATCACGCCCTCGACCACTTCGGAGCGCGCACCGACGAAGCAGTTGTCGCCGATGATGGTGGGGTTGGCCTGCACCGGCTCCAGCACGCCGCCGATACCGACGCCGCCGGACAAATGCACGTTCTTGCCGATCTGCGCGCAGGAACCGACGGTGGCCCACGTATCCACCATGGTGCCTTCGCCGACGTAGGCGCCGATGTTGACGTAGCTCGGCATCAGCACCACATTCTTCGCGATGTAGGAACCGCGGCGCGCTGCGGCGGGCGGCACCACGCGGAAGCCGCCTTCGCGGAAGTCGCGGCTGTTGTAGTCGGCGAACTTGGAGGGCACCTTGTCGAAGTAGTTGGTGAAGCCGCCCTTGATGAAGGCGTTGTCTTCCAGGCGGAACGACAGCAATACCGCTTTCTTGATCCACTGGTGGGTGACCCAGTTCTGCCCGTCCGTGCGCTCGGCGACGCGCAGCTTGCCGCTGTCGAGCATGTCGATCACCGACATGACCGCGTCCTTGACCTGCGGCTCGGCGTTGCGCGGGGTGATGTCGGCACGGCGCTCGAAAGCGTCTTCGATGATTTTTTGCAGGTCTTGCATGAGGGTTCCTTTATCTAACAAAGTGGATGGATGAAATAGCGAAAGTCAGTGCGGTTCCGGGGCCGTTGCCGGGTGCGCCGCGCGCATTTTGTAATGGGTCATTTGCGCCGCGCGCACTTTGTAATGGGTCATTGCGAGGAGCGTAGCGACGCGGCAATCCAGAAATGCCGCTTCGATCAATACGCTGGATTGCCGCGCTTCGCTCGCAATGACCGTCATTATGTATTTGCTTAACCTAAAACGGTGCGCATCTACGGTGTCGGGGGGCAGTTTTCCTTTCAAGCCGCTTCGCCCACGAAGCGGACGATGCGGCGGGCGGCCTCGACGCAGGCGTCCAGGTTGTCGACCAGGGCGATGCGGACAAACCCCCGGCCGGGATTGACGCCGGCGGCGTCGCGCGCAAGGTAGCTGCCGGGCAGCACGGTCACATGCTGCGTTTCATACAAGCCGCGCGCGAACGCGGCATCGTCGCCGCCCGGCACCCGCGCCCACAGGTAGAAGGCGGCGTCGGGGGCGTCGAAAGACAGCACGTCCTTCAGCAGCGGCATCACCGCGGCGAATTTCTCGGCGTACTGGCGGCGGTTCTCGGTTACGTGCGCCTCGTCGTTCCATGCCGCGATGCTGGCCGCCTGCACCACCGGGCTCATCGCGCTGCCGTGATAGGTGCGGTAGAGCAGGAAAGCCTTCATCAGCGCGGCGTCGCCCGCCACCATACCGGAGCGCAGGCCGGGCACGTTGGAGCGCTTGGACAGCGAGTTGAACACGATCAGGTTCCTGAAGCCGCGGCCGAGCTGCTGCGACGCGGTCAGCGCGCCCAGCGGCGGCAGCCCCTCAATCGGTTTGGGCATTACCTTCGCCCCCTCTCCCGCAAGCGGGAGAGGGTTGGGGAGAGGGAAATAAATCTCCGAATAGCACTCGTCGGCGGCGATGACAAAGCCGTGCCGGTCGGACAGGTCGAACAGTTCCTTCCAGTCGTCCAGCGACATCACCTTGCCGGTGGGGTTGCCGGGCGAACAGACGTAGACCATGTTCACCTGTTCCCACAGGTCTTCCGGCACCTTCGACCAGTCCATGCGAAAGCCGTTTTCCGGCAGCGTGTTGAGGAAGAAGGGGCGGGCGCCGGCCAGCAGCGCCGCGCCTTCATAGATCTGGTAGAACGGATTGGGCGAGATGATCACGCGGCGGCCGTGGCGGCTGGAATCGACGCAGGCCTGGGCGAAGGCGAACAGCGCCTCGCGCGAGCCGTTCACCGGCAGAATTTCAGTCGTCGGATCGAGCTTCACGCCGTAGCGGCGACCGGCCCACGCGGCAATCGACTCGCGCAGCGCATCCGAGCCCTGAGTGATGGGATAATTCGAGAGTCCGCCCAGGCCCGCGACCAGCGCATCCTTGATGAACTGCGGCGTTGGATGCCTGGGCTCGCCGATCGACAGGTTGACCGGCGCGAGTCCGGGATTTGGCGTCACCCCCGCGAACAGCTCGCGCAATTTCTGGAACGGGTAGGGGTGGAGTTGTTCGAGACGCGGATTCATTGCAGCCAGGATTCTGATTAAGCCCGACATTATAAAGCCCCATGCACCCGATTCCCCTGCAGCGCACGCTTGCCATCGGCAGCCTGGTCTATGCCGCCACCCTGTGGGGGTTGATGTGGTATCCCTACCGCCTGCTCAACGAGGTCGGCGTCGGCGGCATGGCCTCGAGCTTCTTCACCTATGCCGTGCCGCTGCTCGCGTTTGGCTGGCTGCATGGCCGCGAGTTTCACCACGCCCGGGGCAAATGGATCTGGCTCGCCGCGCTGGGGCTGGCGGCGGGCTGGACCAACCTGGCCTACGTGCTGGCGATGCTGCAGGGCGAGGTGGTGCGCGTGCTGCTGCTGTTTTTTCTGTCGCCGTTGTGGACGGTGGTGCTCGCGCGATTTTTGTTGCATGAAAAGCTCAACCGCGCCGGCTGGGCGGTGATGGTCCTGGCGGCGGGCGGCGCCATGGTCATGCTGTGGCAGCCCGACGGCGGCTTGCCGCTGCCCGCCAACCGCGCCGAGTGGCTGGCGCTGTCGGCGGGGATGATGTTCGCGTTGAGCAACGTCATCAGCCGCCGCCTCGGCGGCGTCCCCGAGGGCGTCAAGTCGGTGTCGATCTGGGTCGGGGTGGTTGTGCTGACAGTGGCCGGACTGTGGTTCTATCCGGTCGAACTCGACTTCATCGAAAGTGCGGAATGGAGCGCCTGGCTGCTGCTGCTCGGAATCGGCCTTTTCATCGGCAGCATGACCTACGCGGTGCAGTACGGCCTTGCCCGCGTCCCGGCCAACCAGGCCATCGTCATCTTTCTCTTCGAACTGGTGGTGGCGTCCGTCGCGGCCTACTTTTTGTCCGAGGAACGCATGGGCCTGCAGGAGTGGACGGGCGCAATCATGATCGTCACCGCCAGCCTGTTTTCCGGACACATGGAACAAGTAGCGGTAAAAAACAACTTGACGAATCCTGATGTTTCCGCGTAGTTTTTGCCTTGTAACCAGAAGGGTCCCGTGCAAAGTACTCGGGACCCTATTGCGTAGAAAATAAAGCAATTAAACGTAGTGGGCCGTAAAGGCGAGGGGGGAATCATGTCCAATGGGAAGCGTTCGTGCGCGCAATGCTCACGTAGGGTAAATCCATGGCACCCCGGCCACGCAGCCGCCATGGTGTCGGGCCTTGCCTCTTGCGGCAAAAGGCAAGACCCCGCCCCCAGTAACTCGCGGGAATTTGCCGCGGTGCTTTTGTCGGAAAAATTAGGGCGTATTAAAATCTTGCCCCCCAATGAAATCAAGGCGTTGCGCGATGGATCCCGGATTGCACACCTCGAAGGTGCCTTTCATGGCATTTTTTAGGGTGTCTACTTAACGTTATGCCTCATGCTCCACGCGGCCTCAGACTCATCGTCATCAGCCAGTGAAAGGTATGTTCTCACTGGCCCGGATGCACCACAGTTTCCACAGGAAATGAATGAAAGCTCGCGGCCATCAGGGTGGATCCGGTATGAATAACCAACGTCATCGCTACCGCAAAATGGGTATGGTTTCATGACAAATACCTCATGGAAAAATGAAATTAACTACCCTGACCAACCGTGCAAGCATTGCGGGGTAAAGGCGTGGGCAGTTGGTCATTACATTGACGCCGGAGGAAATCCGAAATACCCGTTCTATTGCATGAACTGTGGCAAACGAATACCCGGGTTTGCGAAGCGCAAAGCAGTTGAAAAATCCAATATCGAAATCAAACAGCTTTATCCGCTTCAGCTTCCATTCGTTTGCGAGGTTTGCGGCGCTGAGGGCGCTGAAAACCATCACTGGGCTCCATGGCATTTGTTTGATAACGAGGCCAATAGTTGGCCACAGTCCTTTCTGTGCCCTTCTTGCCATAAGCGCTGGCATGACCTCGTCACACCAAATGCCAATGGCACGCGTAAGGCATAACATGGCGCTCAACCTCGCTCCCTTCGGTCGCTGGACGCTGCGCGATAAAGCCGCGCAGCGCCGGTTAGCTCTACGTTAGAGGGCATCACGTAATGCTTACGTTGCTCAATAAAATCAGAGATGTTTTGAGGTCGCCTTACGAACCTAATCCGCATCGCCGCGCCGAGGTTGTTCGCTACCTAGCACAGAGACGATCTTGGTCTCATGATGAGTGGCATCGCGAGTTCGCAGCAGCCCGCCACATTCCGCTCAGTTTTGTTGCTTGGTATCGAGATTCTTGCTCCAAATATTTTGAATACGACTTGTCAGCCGCTTTACCTGATGACAAATTAATCGAAAATTTGGGCCTATTTGAGGCGACATGGGGAGACTCAGACTGGGACATCCTTGAGGACTTCGAGGCGCAGTTCAAATGCAAGCGCCCTGAGTTGGAGAACGTCACAACATTTGGTCAGTTCCTTGAAGCACTCTGGTCGCAAGCACATGCACACAATGCCCTCTAACCCTGCGGTCAAGTTTAATCAAAGGGGCCAGGCTCACATTAACTTGACAAAGGCGGGCAGCCAAGCCCCGAGGTGATTTTATCGAAGATGTTGATGTTTGCTTTTAAGTTGC
>JAUPLV010000184.1 GCA_030836725.1 Pseudomonadota bacterium
GACCACCGGCGACGCCAAGGGCCGGGTGTTCACCTTCCCCATCCCGACCTACAACATGACGCCGGACTTCCCCTGGGAGTCGGAAAACGCGGAGCGGCTGTTCGCCATGACCGCCAAGTACGGCCTGCCGTATTTCCAGAATTTCATCAATTCGGAGATGAAGCCGAACCACATCCGCTCGATGTGTTGCCGCCTGCAGCTCGACCTCAGGGAATTGTTGAAGCGCGGCAACGGCCTGTTCGGTTCGGCCGAGCAGACGGGTTCGGTCGGCGTGGTGACGGTCAACTGCGCGCGCCTGGGCTACGAGTACAAGGGCGACGAGGCCGGCCTGCTGCGCCGCCTCGATGCGCTTCTCGACATGTCGCGCAACGGCCTGGAGGTCAAGCGCAAGGAGATCCAGCGCCTGATGGACAACGGCCTGTTTCCCTACACCAAGCGCTATCTCGGCACCTTGCGCAATCATTTCTCGACCATCGGCATCAATGGCGTCAACGAGATGATCCGCAACTTCACTGGCGACGAACACGACATCACCTCCGAATGGGGCCACGATTTCGCGGTGCGGCTGCTCGACCACATCCGTGGACGCATCGCCGCCTTCCAGGAGGAAACGGGCCACATGTACAACCTGGAGGCCACGCCCGCCGAGGGCACCACCTACCGCTTCGCCAAGGAGGACCGCAAGCGCTACCCGGACATTCTGCAGGCGGGCACCGACGATGCGCCGTATTACACCAACTCGACCCAGCTGCCGGTCGGCTTCACCGACGATGCCTTCGAGGCGCTGGAGCGGCAGGACGACCTGCAGCGCAAATACACCGGCGGCACCGTGCTGCACCTTTACATGTCGGAGAACATTTCATCCGCCGAAGCCTGCCGCAATCTGGTGCGTCGCTCGCTGGAGCGTTTCCGTCTGCCCTACATCACCATCACGCCCACCTTCTCGATTTGTCCCAAGCATGGCTACCTCGCCGGCGAGCACGAGTTCTGCCCGACGTGCGACGAGGAAGCCCTGTCCCGCAAACAAGCTGTTGCCGCCTGACCCCACGACCCCAAGGAGACTGAAATGAACGACATGACTGTTCCGACCCAAGTTTTGACTGCCGCTGTCGCACTGAAGGACGAAGAGCGCACCCGCTGCGAAGTGTGGACCCGCGTGATGGGCTACCATCGCCCGGTGACGAGCTTCAACAAGGGCAAGCAGAGCGAGCATCGCGAGCGGCGCCACTTCGTCGAAAGCTGCTGCACGCCAGGCTGATTTCACCATGCGGCGCCAACCCCGATGACCTTACGCGTTGGCGGCCTGACGCCGCTTTCCACCTCGGACTGGCCAGGCATGCTGGCCGCGGTGGTGTTCTGCCAGGGTTGTCCGTGGCACTGCGGCTATTGCCACAATCCCGGCCTGATTCCATCGCGCGGCGAAAGCGAGATTCCCTGGGAAGACGTGCTGTCCTTTTTGCGTCGCCGTCAGGGCTTGCTCGACGGCGTGGTGTTTTCCGGCGGCGAACCGACGCTGCAGGCCGGTCTGGCCGAAGCCATGCGCGAGGTACGCGCGCTCGGATTCAGGATCGGCCTGCATACCGGCGGCATGTACCCGCAGCGGCTGGCGGCGGTGCTGCCGCTGGTCGACTGGGTGGGGTTCGACGTGAAAGCGCCGTTTGCGGATTACGCGCGCGTCACCGGCGTGGCCGGTAGCGGCGAACGGGCCCATGCCGGCCTGCTGGAAGTGTTGGCGTCCGGCGTCGCGCATGAAGTCCGTACCACCGTGCATCCGGCGTTGCTGGCCGATTCCGAAGTGGTCGGCCTCGCGCACGACCTGGCCGGGCGCGGGGTGAAACATTACGTCATCCAGGCCTTCCGCGGCCAGGGCTGCGGGGATGAAAACCTGTGCCAGAACGCGGTGCGCGAGCGCTCCTTGCAGGGGGTGGGCGACGAACTGGCCGGTCTGTTCGGGGATTTTTCGGTTCGCGCGTGAATCGCCGATCGCTTCAAGGGCGATGCCGGGGTTTTTATCCGCGAAGAGAACCGCGAAGAAAACAAGGCAGGGAAGGTGCGTTCACGGGCCGGCCGGATTTTGTGCGCGTCACGAGGGCAGCATCGTCAGGCGCAGGTCACTGCCGATCTGGCGCACGTCGGCCAGTTTGAAGCGCGCGGCGTCGGCCAGCGATGTCAGCGGCGGCTGCGCGAACAGCCCGCGCGCGGCATCGCCCACAGCCATCGGCGCCACGTAGGCCACCCATTCGTCGACCAGTCCGGCAGCGAGCATTGCGCCGTTGAGCGCAGCGCCCGCTTCGACGTGCAGTTCGTTGACGCCGCGTTGCGCCAGCAGCGTAAGCAGGGCGGCGAGGTCGACGCGGCCATCGGCCCCGGGCAACGCGATCACCTCCGCGCCAGCCGCTTCGAGCGCGGCGCGGGTATCCGGAGCAGCGTGGTGGCAGGCGATGAGCGCTGGCAGGATCGCCGCGCTGGCCGGCGTGCGCAATGCGGAATCGACGATGACGCGCAACGGCTGCCGGCCGATGTCGATGTCGCGCACGTTCATGCGCGGATTGTCGGCGAGCACGGTGCCGCTGCCGGTGAGGATGGCGCAGGCGCGCGCGCGCAGATTCTGCACGTCGGCGCGCGCCGCCTCGCCGGTGATCCATTGCGAGGCGCCGTTGGCGAGCGCGGTCTTGCCGTCCAGCGTCGATGCGGTCTTCAGCCGCACCCACGGCCGCTGCCGCGTCATGCGGGAAATGAAGCCGGGATTGAGCGCGCGCGCCGCAGTCTCCAGCAGCCCGACCTCGGCCTGGATGCCGGCCAGGGTGAGCATGGAAATGCCGCCGCCGGCGACCAGCGGATTCGGATCGGTCATCGCCGCCACCACGCGCCCCACCCCCGCGTTGACCAGTGCTTCGGCGCACGGCGGGGTGCGGCCGTGATGCGAGCAGGGTTCCAGTGTGACGTACACCGTGGCGCCGCGCGCGGCGTCGCCGGCAGCTTTCAGCGCGTGGATTTCGGCATGCGGGCTGCCGGCGCGTTCGTGCCAGCCCTCGCCGACGATGCGGCCGTCCCTGGCGATGACGCAGCCGACGCGAGGATTCGGGCTGGTGGTGTAAAGCCCGCGCGCGGCAAGTTGCAGCGCACGGGCCATGTGGGCATGGTCGTCAGCGCTGAAGCGGTCGGCGATGGCCATTTATTGGTCGATGTCGCGGATGACGTCGCGGAAGTCCTCGACGTCCTGGAAACTGCGGTATACCGAGGCGAAGCGGATGTAGGCGACCTTGTCGAGCTTCTTCAGCTCGCTCATCACCATCTCGCCGACTTCGCGCGCGGGCACTTCGCGCTCGCCCAGCGTCAGCAGGCGCTGGCGGATGCGGTCGACAGCGGCGTCGACCAGCTCGGTGGAAACCGGACGCTTGTGCAGCGCCCGGCGGAACCCCTCCAGCAGCTTGATTTCTGAAAAGTCTTCGCGGGTGCCGTTGGTCTTGACGATCTGCGGCGGCCGCAGCTCGGCGGTTTCCCGCGTGGTGAAGCGTTTGTCGCAGGCGGTACAGCGTCGGCGCCGGCGAATCGCGTCGCCCGCCTCATTGACGCGGGAGTCGATGACCTGGGTGTCGAGGGAACCGCAGAAGGGACACTTCATAAGCAGGTAAGGGGTGAGGGGTGAGGCGTGAGGCCGGCCGTGGCAGGCGCCCCTTCTCCCCTAACCCCTATCGCCTCACGCATTAGCCATACACCGGAAACTTCGCCACCAGCTTCGCCACGTCGCCCTTCACCCGCTCGATCACCGCCTCGTCGCTCGGCGCGTCGAGCACGTCGGCGATCAGGTGGGCGAGTTGTTCGGCTTCGAGTTCCTTGAAGCCGCGCGTGGTCATCGCCGGGGTGCCGATGCGGATGCCGCTGGTGACGAAGGGCTTCTGCGGGTCGTTGGGGATGGAATTCTTGTTGACCGTGATGTGGGCGCGGCCCAGGAGCGCCTCGGCTTCCTTGCCGGTGAGGTTCTTGCTGCGCAGGTCGACCAGGAAGACGTGGCTCTCGGTACGGCCGGAAATGATGGCGAGGCCGCGCTCGACCAGCACCTTGCACATCACCAGCGCATTGGCGACCACCTGTTCCTGGTAGTGC
>JAUPLV010000185.1 GCA_030836725.1 Pseudomonadota bacterium
CGAATCGTGAATCTGGTTGGCCAGCATCTGGCGCTCGTTCATCAGCGAGATGCGCATGTTCTCGCGGGTGAGGCGGGCGTTTTCCAGGGCGATGCCGAGGTGTTCGCTGATCGAGCGGAACAGCAGACGTACATCCTCGGGGACGGTCTTGCCTTCCTCCATGAACAGGTTGTAGACGCCCATGACCTGGTTCTTGTGCATCAGCGGCACCGCCACCACGCTGTTGCAGATGCTGCTGAAATAGGGGTCGTTGGCCTGGCGTTTGCAGAATGCGACGTTGTTCCAACTGCTCACCGTCACCTCGCGCGCGGCCTTGCCGCAGACGCCGCAGTCGACGCTGACGATGTGTTCGTGCTCGACCAGGTCGGCGGGCAACCCCACCGAGCCGATCAGCCGCAGGTGGGTGCGGTCGTCGGTGATGACGCGCACCGCGCCGGCCTGCGCGCCGGCCAGGCGGATCATGGTCGACAGAAAGCGCCCCAGCAGTTGCTCGACGTTGGAATCGGTCGACAGGCTGGTGGTGATTTCCGACAGCACCTTCAGCGCCGGGATGCTGACGTTGCCGGAGTCGGGCGCCGTGTGCTGGATCAGGGGTTGAATGTTGTCTTTCATCGCGTGTTCAGGAGCAGAGGTTTTCAGCATATCCGATTTGCGGCCGATTTCTGAAGAACGCCGATCCACTCCGCGCTGAAGTCCAGCGGGGCAGGATGGAGTCGTCTGCTCGCACGGCGGGGCTCAAGGCTCGGTTGGAATGGGCGGCGCGGCCGGAACCGGAACCACCACGTCGGGCTCAAGGTCCTCCGGAAATCCGCCCTGGACCGGTTCCGGCTGTTTGACCGGCGGGTCGGCCTGGCTGGTGGAGCCGTCGGGTTTTTCGCCTGCCGGCTCGGGTGGCGCGACAGCAGGCGGCTCGACGGCGGGCACCGCCTGCTCCGGATGCAGATGCGGCAGCAACTGTGGCAGCAGGGTCTTCAGGATCTGCGCGGTGAGCGAACTGGTGAAGCCGAACTGACCGGCCTTCTCGCCCGGAACCAGCGCGGTCAGGGTGCCGAAGTGGCGCTCGCCCAGATAGAACACGAAGGTGGCGGTACGGTTGACTACGCGCGATTCGAGCAACTGGCCGCCCTTGCCGTAGCGCTCGAAACGGTGGTCGCCGGTCCCGGTCTTGCCGCCCAGCGCGAGCACCTGCCCGGCGGGGTCCTTGAGCGCGCCGGCCAGCCGCACGGCGGTTCCGGAATTCACCACCTGGGCCAGCGCCCGGCGCACGGTCTGCGCGACTTCCGCCGGCATCAGGCGTTCGCCATCGACCGGCAGCGGCGACAGCCGGGTGTCGTATGGCGTATTGGCGGCGAAGTGCAGACTGCTCAGGCTCGTCATCGGGGCACGCACGCCGTCGTTGACCAGGATGCCCATCAGTTCGGCCAGCGCGGCGGGGCGGTCGCCCGAACTGCCGATCGCCGTGGCGTAGGACGGGGTGATGTTGTCGAACGGGTAGCCGAGGCGTTTCCAGTCGCGCAGCAGGCCCTCGAAGGCCTCGACTTCAAGCAGCGACTGGATGCGAATGTCCTGCGCGTTCTTGCGGCTGGTGTTGAACAGCCAGTCGTAGACTTCGAGGCGCACCCCGGTGCCGGATTCGTACAGGGTTTTGAGATTGGTTTTCGGCGCGGCGCGCAGGGTTTTGACTACCCATAATTCCAGCGGATGAATCTGTGCGATGTAGCCGCGGTCGGCCAGGCCGTAGGCATCGGGCGCGTGGTTCCGGTACAGGGATTCGAGCGTTTTCTGGTTCAGGCTGGCGCTGGCCGGCACCTGCGCGTGCAGTGCGGCGACGTAGCTCTTGAGGCTGGCTTCCGGCTGCAGGTAACGGAACACGGCGCTGAATCGGCGCGGGTTGAGGTGGGTACGTGCATACAGGTCTTCGGTCATCTGCGCCGGGGTGAGCTGCTTGTGGCGCTGGTAGAAACGGTTGGTGAAGACGCGGCCTTCCTGGTCGACGAAACGGGCGAGGTAGGTTTCCCGCAGCGGATTGCCGGCATCGTCCATGATGCGCGCCGCCGCCCCCGGGGTGCTGCTGGCGTAATGGCGGACGATGTCGCGCATGATGCGGATGTACACCAGATTGACCGAATTGCGCGTGGCTTCCCATACGTCCATCTCGCGGCCGTTGTCCTTGGCGTCGAAGTTGGCGAAGTTGTGCACGCTGCCGCCGGTGAAGAAGGGCTCCGGCGTGGCTGAATAGGAACGGCGCATCGCCGCGTCGAGGGTGGTCGCCAGGGGCTCCTCAGGGTTGACGAGCAGGCGCCCGGCCACCCAGTGCGCCAGCACATCGCGCTGCGGTTCCATTTTCAGGGTAAGTGCTTCCACATCGAGCGAGCGGTAGTCGGCGTGCAGCTGCGCGATGATCTCCAGGTAGGTGACCAGGGTGCGCAGCTTGGCGGTGGAACCGAGGTCCAGCCGTGCCTGGCTGTTGATGTCGAACGGCTGGTTGAGGTTGTCGGCCTGGACGCGCAACAGGTTGCCCAGCGGCGTTTTTTCATACAGCGTGAAACTGTAGATCACGCTATCCAGCGGGTTCTCGGGTTGCAGCAGGTGACGCCCGATCAGGCCCGATGCGGCTGCGCCTTCGGCTTTGGACAGGCTTTGCAGATAGCCGCTGACGATCTTCTGCGCCGGCTGGTTGATCGTGGTGTCGACCCGCAGATCGAGCCGATCGAGGTCGTACAGGCGCGATTCGCCGAGCAGCGCGGCGACGCGAATCCGTTGCGCATTGGCGGCTTTCTGGTCGATGAAGCGCGGCGGCGGCGGATCGATGCGCTGGCTGGTCGAGCGCAGTTTTATCTGCTTGGCCAGGTCCGCCAGTTCGCGTGAAATCAGCTTGGCGTTGGCCAGCAGATCGAGGTGGTCGTCGGTCAGCGCGTCAAGCGCCTTGCGGTTGGTGATGAGGTAATACGAAGGGCGGCGTTCCGCCACGATCAGCGAAAGTACGTGTTTGAAAGCGCTTGCATACGCGGCATCCTTGCCCTTCGGCGGTTTCGACAGGATGCGGTTGACCTCGTCGAAATCCAGTCCGTACCAGGCCCAGAGGCCGTCGCCGATGCCGTTGACTTCGCCATAGCGCGGGGCGGCCGACAGCGGGACGGTATTGAGGTAGGCGGTCACGGTTTCGCGCCGCATTTCAAGGGTGTTGGGGCCGTTCAGGTAGGCGCGCAGGCTGGCAGTGCCCATCTGGCGGAGCTTCTCCTCCATGCTGCCGGTGAGGCCCTCGGGCGAGTGGCGATATTTCTCGATTTGCGTCGGCAGGGTGCTGCCGCCGGGCACGTTGCGGTTGCGATCGATCAGGCTGATGCCTTTTTCAAGCAGCGCCTGCGCCAGGCGGTCCCATTCCACCGCCGGATTGCGGGTGGGAAACTCCTCGGTCAGCAGCTCGCGGTTTTCGATGTGCAGGAGCGAACTCACCAGCACCGGCGGGATGCTGGAAAAATTCGAGTAAGCCCGCGTCGGATACAGGGTGGAATAAAGCGGCCGGCCGTCGCTGTCGTTGAGCGTGAGGCCGGCCTGATCCTTTTCGTGGTAGGGCAGGAACAGCCCGAGGTCGGCCACGCGCGCCATCCGCAGGCTGATCCTGGCCTGCTCGTCGATCCGCCAGCCGGATTTCCGCAGCCGCTCCAGGTAGTCGGGCAGCTTGCTGTAACCGAGCCGCACGTCATACGGTCCATCGCCGGGGTGGCGGATGCGGTCGGACGGTCCCGGGCGGATTTGCCAGGTCATCTTTTGCGCGGCTTTGGCGAGGTATTTGGCTTCCAGCGCGGACGACAGCAGTTCCCAGACGACGAGTCCGGCCAGAGCGGCGAGCACCAGGAGAATTCCGGAGCCGATGAGGAGGCGGCGCGGGATTTTATGCATAAATCAGGTCCAGTCGCGCGCCACAAGAAAATCGGTATACAGCAACGCTTCCGGGGTGCCGGGTTCGGGATGCCAGTCGTAGCGCCATTTCACGATCGGCGGCAGCGACATCAGGATCGATTCGGCGCGCCCGCCCGACTGCAGGCCGAACAGGGTGCCGCGGTCGAACACCAGGTTGAACTCGACATA
>JAUPLV010000186.1 GCA_030836725.1 Pseudomonadota bacterium
ATTGCCGGACTCGGTGCCGACGATTGCCCAATTGCTGAAGCCGCTTGGCTACGCCACCGGGCAGTTTGGCACAAGACCGACTCCGCGGTACGCATCACCCACCTGCCCACCAACATCGTGGTGCAGTGCCAGAACGACCGCTCGCAGCACAAGAACAAGGCCGAGGCGATGTCGATGCTGAAATCGAAACTCTACGAAGCCGAACTGCGCAAGCGCCAGGCCGAACAGGACAAGCTCGAAGCCGGCAAGGCCGACGTCGGCTGGGGCCACCAGATCCGCTCCTATGTGCTGGACAACTCGCGCATCAAGGACCTGCGCACCAACGTCGAAGTCTCCGCCATTCAGAAAGTTCTGGACGGCGACCTCGACGTGTTCATCGAGGCGAGCCTGAAACAGGGCGTGTAAACAATGGCTTGCGCCCGGAATAACGGGCGTATATCCTGTATATACACAGGAGGCCGACCATGCTCACACGCGTCTTCAAAAGCGGCAACTCGCTTGCCGTCCGCATCCCCAAGGAACTCGCCATCGTCGAGGCCAGCCAGGATGTCGAGATTGAAAAAATCGGCGACACCCTGGTGCTGCGCCCGGTCGTGAAACGGAAATTGACCGGGCTGGCCGAAGCGTTCGCGATGTTCACCCCCGACTTCATGGCCGAAGGCCGTGAATTCCACGAGCAGAAGGAACGCGACTGGAGCGGCTTCGGCAAAGCCTTGCAAGCTCACCAGGACAGTCCCGACTACAAACCTGCGGACAGCAAGTAAGCCATGCGCTACATGCTGGATACCAACATCTGCGTCTACCTGATGAAGGCGCATCCGCCCGAGGTATTGGCGCGTCTGCTTCAGCTCGATCATGGTGACGTAGTCATGTCGATCATCACCTACGCCGAGTTGCGAGTGGGGCTGGAAGGACTCGGTTCCACCCGCGCGCAAAACGAACGCGCGATGCACCTGCTGACCCGTGACATACCTGTTCTGCCCTTCGACGAGGCCGCCGCCGAACACTACGGCGTGCAACGCGACGCCGTCCGCGACCGCCGCCGCGACGCGCTGGATCGGCTGATCGCCGCGCACGCAGCGAGCCTCGGCCTCACGCTCGTCACCAACATCGAGGCCGATTTCAGGGATTACCCCGGACTCATCGTCGAGAACTGGGTTTAGAACCTTGCCCCATGCGGCGGCTGGAACAAGCTTGCGATGTAACTACATCGTAGTTACACTTCAGCCATGAGCACTCTTCAATTCGAGTGGGACGCGCGCAAGGCCACGGCCAACGCGAAGAAGCATGGCATTTCGTTCGAGGAAGCGCGATCGGTTTTCTTCGACGAGCGCGCCCGTTTGATCGACGACCCCGACCACTCCGAAGACGAGGCGCGCTTTATTCTGCTGGGCCTGAGCAGTTCACTTCGGCTGATTCTGGTCTGCCATTGTTACCGGAGCGACGACAACGTCATACGAATCATCTCCGCGCGCACGGCAACGGCAGGCGAATCGAAGTCCTACCCCTGAAGGTAAACCCATGCGCAAAGAATATGACTTCTCCCCGTCCCGCAAAAACCCCTACGCCTCGCAACTGAAGAAACAAATCACCATTCGGCTCGACGAGGATGCGATCGCTTATTTCAAAACTATTTCGGAAGAGTTGGGCATCCCCTATCAAAGCCTGATCAATCTGTATCTGCGGGATTGCGCGGCTACGCACCGCAAACTCGACCTGAACTGGAAGTAAGCGCAGGGGCGCGACGCGCTCAGCTTTCCACTTCCACCGTTTATCGCCTTGCCATGCGTTGCAGCGAGCCTTGCCGCTGGCATGCCTGGCTGGCTCCAGAAGCAGCAAAAATCCGGCCTGTACCTGACCTATAAGCCGCCGCCCCAAGTACCCACCCGCTACAACTCACCGCCGAAAACCCCATGCGCACCGAAACCCCCGTCACGCTTTTCCTGAAGGACTACACCCCGCCCGCCTGGTGGATCGAAGCGATCGATCTGCATGTGGCCATCCATGACGGCCACACCGAAGTGCGCTCGCGTCTCGCCTGCGCGCGCAACCCGGCCGCCGCTGACGGCGCACTGGTGCTGAACGGCGAGGCGCTGGAGTTGGTAAGCATCACGCTCGACGGCGCCGTGCTCGATTCGGCACGGTATGCATATGCCGACGACCTGCTGACGATTGCCGGGCCGCTGCCGGATGAATGCGTGCTGGAAACCGTGGTGCGCATCGCTCCCGATAGCAACACCCAGCTCTCGGGCCTGTACCGCTCCAAGGACGGCTATTTCACCCAGTGCGAGTCGGAAGGCTTCCGCCGCATCGCCTTCTTCCCGGATCGGCCGGACGTGATGGCGAAGTTCACCTGCACGGTAGAGGCCGACCGCGCGCGTTTCCCACATCTGCTTTCCAACGGCAATCCCGTCGCCGCCGGCGCGTGCGACGACGACGCGACGCGGCACTGGGCGCGCTGGGAAGATCCCTACGCGAAACCGGCGTATCTGTTCGCGCTGGTCGCGGCCAAGCTCGACATGCTGGAAGACGAATATGTGACCGCGTCGGGACGCCGCGTGCGGCTAGCGATCTACGTCGAGCCGGGCAAGCTCGACCAGTGCGGCCACGCGATGGCGGCGCTGAAAAAAGCCATGCGCTGGGACGAGCAGCGCTTCGGGCTCGAATACGACCTCGACCAGTACATGATCGTCGCCGTCGGCGACTTCAACATGGGGGCGATGGAAAACAAGGGCCTCAACCTCTTCAACACCAAGTACGTGCTGGCGCGCCCGGACACCGCGACCGACGCCGATTACCAGGGCATCGACCGCGTGGTGGCGCACGAGTATTTCCACAACTGGACCGGCAACCGCGTGACCTGCCGCGACTGGTTCCAGCTGTCGCTGAAGGAAGGGCTCACGGTCTTTCGCGACCAGGAGTTCGGCGCCGACACGCATTCGCGGGCGGTGACGCGAATCCAGGAAGTGCGCGCCCTGCGCGTCGGCCAGTTCCCCGAAGACGCGGGGCCGATGGCGCACCCGATCCGGCCGGCCTCCTACGCCGAGATCGGCAACTTCTACACCGCCACCGTCTACAACAAGGGCGCGGAAGTCGTGCGCATGATCCACACCCTGCTCGGGCGCGACGGCTTCCGGCGCGGGATGGATCTGTACTTCGAGCGCCACGACGGCCAGGCCGTGACCTGCGAGGATTTCGTCGCGGCGATGCAGGACGCCTCCGGCGTCGACCTGACGCAGTTCCGCCGCTGGTATGCGCGCGCCGGCACGCCGCGCCTGCATGCCGCAGGCGCATGGGATGCGGCGACCCGGCGCTACACGTTGACCCTGAGCCAAAGCCTGGCGTCGACCGCCTACGAAAAGCGTCTGGCCGAATCCGGGCAGGTGATCGTCGACGGGCCGCTGCACATTCCGGTCGCGCTCGGGCTGGTGTTGCCGGATGGCGGCGACGCGGCCTTGCGGCTGGCGGGGGAAACAGAATCCGCAGGCACGACGCGCGTGCTGTCGCTGACCGAAGCCAGCCAGACCTTCGTCTTCGAGGACATACCCGCCGCACCCGTCGCCTCGCTGCTACGCGATTTCTCCGCGCCAGTACAGCTTGAACTGGAACAGACCGACGCCGAACTCGCGCACCTGATGGCGCACGATTCCGACGCCTTCAACCGCTGGGAAGCCGGACAACGGCTGGCGACGCGCGTCCTGCTCGCCGGCATCGCGGCAGGCGGAACAGGCGCGGACTGGATTCCCGACGCCTTCGTCGCCGCCTGCGGGCGCGTGCTCGACGACGGTCTCGCCGACGACCCCGCGCTTGCCGCCGAAGCGCTCAACCTGCCCGCCGAAGCCGTGCTCGCCGAAGCCGTGGTTGCACAAGGCGGAGCCATCGATCCGGAAGCCATCCACGCCGCGCGCTTCGGCCTGCGCCGCCACCTCGCCGCGCGCCTGCGCAATAAATTCGAAGCCGTGTGGATTGCGCTCGCGCCAACCGAGGCCTATGCCCCCGACGGCGCGCAGGTCGGCCAGCGCGCGCTGCGCAACACCTGCCTGGCTTATCTCGGCGAAAGCGATGCCGGGT
>JAUPLV010000067.1 GCA_030836725.1 Pseudomonadota bacterium
AACACGCAGGCACCCGAACCGGTCATCCGCGCCTCGCCGAATTGCGCCAGCCATTCGAGATGACGGGCGACTTCAGGATAGCGTTCGACGACCACCGGCTGCAGGTCATTACGACCCATGCCTGCGGAAAAGCGCGCTATTTTGAGGGGTGGCGAGTTGCGTGTCAATTCCGGCGCTGCAAAAATTGCCGCGGTCGGCACCGATACCGGCGGCATCAGCACCACATACCACGCCAGCGGCACGCTCACCGGGCGCAGGACTTCTCCCACGCCCTCGGCAAATGCCGTCTGGCCAAACACGAAGACCGGCACGTCGGCGCCCAGTTGCAGCGCGAGCTTTTGCAGGGCTTCACGCGGCATGTCGACCTGCCACAGGCGGTTCAAGGCCAGCAGCACGGTGGCCGCATCGGAACTGCCGCCGCCGAGGCCGCCGCCCAACGGCAATACCTTGTCGAGGCGGATGCTCACCCCGGACCCGGCCGGTGCATGCGGTTGCAGCAGGCGCGCGGCGCGCACGGTCAGATCGTCATCCGCGGCAACGCCGGGCAGATCGTTCTCGCGCACCACCCGGCCATCATCGCGTAACTCCAGATGCACGGTATCGGCTCGGTCGATCAGCACGAACACGCTTTGCAGCAGGTGATATCCGTCCGGGCGCCGGCCGACGACGTGCAAAAAAAGATTGAGCTTGGCGGGAGCGGGGTAGGCGTAATTCATTCGGCTTGCCAATCATCCGCAACCAGGCGGATTTCCAGTCCTTCGCGCGCGACCACCATCTTGCGCGGGCGCGCGGGCGCATCGGCCGCATAATCCAAATAATCGATGACCCAGCCATCCTGCTTCAGCTGCGCAAGGCGCCCGGCGGCGTCGCGCGTGGCTTCGAAGGTGCGTCCGGGATCGGGGCGCGCCTGCACCCACCAGGTCAAACCCGAGACCGGCAGCGAATACCCAAGCGCCTCACGCGTCAGGGATTCGGCATCGGGGGCGCGTCGCGATGGCTGATTCGGCATTTCGAGCACCATGCCTTCGGCATCGCGCACGATGCGCGCCACGCCCTGCCCCAGCGGCGATGTCAGCAGCATCTCATCGGTTTCGGCGCCATGCCGCCAACGGATGGCTCCGGACAGGCTCTGCTCGCCGCTCTGGACGCCAATGCGCCCCTGCAGAAGCCAACTACTCGGAGGGGGCGACTCGACATCGATGCGGACAACGGGGGGGGCCGATGCGCAGCCCCCCAGGATCAGCGCCAACAGCGCTGTCACCGTAAAGTGTCGCATCAGGGCTTCAGCCGGCCCAGCGTTTCCAGCAGCACCTCATTCTGCGGATGGGTCTGCAGGCTGGTTTGCCACAGTTTTCCGGCTTCGTCGCGCTGGCCGCGGGCCCACAGCACCTCGCCCAGATGCGCGGCGATTTCAGGGTCGGGGCGAGCCTTGTAGGCGCGCTCCAGAAACTCGTGCGCGCGCGCAAGATTGCCCAAGCGGTATTGCGCCCAACCCACGCTATCCAGGATAAAGGGGTCATCCGGCGCCAGCGCCAGCGCCTTGTCGAGCAGGACCATCGCTTCGGCCAGACGGTCCGTGCGGTCGGCCAGCGTGTAGCCCAGCGCATTGTAGGCCTGGGCTTCATCGGGGCGCAGCACGATCACGCGGCGCAAATCCGACTCCAGCACATCGATCTTGCCGAGCTTTTCTGCCGCCATGGCCCGGTCGTACAGCAAATCGGGGGCATCGGGATAGCGCTTGAGTCCCTCCGACAACACCCCGAAAACCGCCGCATGGTTCCGGCTTTCGCGCGCCAGTTCGGCCTGCGCCTGGATCAGCCGCACGTTTTGCGCCTCGTTTTCGCCGCGCGTGGCGGCGAGCAATGCGCGAGCTTCATCCGGCTTGCCGGCACGGGCCAGCAAGGCGGCCTGGCGCGCGCGCGCCGAAACCAGGTAATTGCCGGCCTTGACCTCGACATAGTGGGCCGCAGCCGCATCGGGCTGGTTCATCTGCTCGGCCACCTGTCCCAGATAGTAATAAACCGGATCGAGATCACGCGGGTTGTATTCCAGCGTCCTGGTCAGCCAATCGCGAGCGGCTTCGACTTCGCCCATCTGCAGCGACAGCAGGCCGGCGGCAAAGCTGACTTCGGCGTTGCCCGGAAACTCACTGGACAGCCGGGTGAACTCGTTCCGCGCCTCGGCGAACTGGCTGGCGTTGACCAAGGTGCGCGCGTAAGTCATCCGAACCTCGCGCGCGCCGGGGTGGGCCGCCAGAAAGTCGCGCATGAAGGCGAGCGCCTCGGCCGGCGAATTCATGCCCAGCACCTGCACGCGCAGCAGCGCGGCAGCCTCCCAGCCGGGGCGCTGCTTGTCCGCCTGTTGCAGGGCCGCGATGGACGCATCGTATCGTTTTGCCCCGAAGGCCGCCTGCGCGACCGCATAGCGCGCCTCCGGCAAATCGGGATAGTCGTCCGCCAGGCGCTCGACCAGCGCCTGGGCGGACTGCGAATCGCGCAGCTTGCCCATCATCGCCGACAAATGCATGAAGCCATCGGAGCTGTTCTGCTTCAACATCGCGCGCAACAGCGGCTCGGCTTCGTCGAGCCTGCCGTCGTTCAGCAACAGAGGGATCAAGGTTTGCCGCGCGCGTTCCGAAGCCGGATCCCCTGCCGCCCACAAACGGACCGCCTCCAGTGCGCCGTCCTGATCGCGCGCGAACATCGCGATCTCCGATGCGCGATGAGCGATCCGCGGGTCCTGCGTCCGCCGCGCCAGGTCGAGATAGGTCGTGTTGGCCAGGCCAATCGCTCCACGCTGCCCCGCCACCTCGGCAATCAGGAACTTGAACAGAATTTCCGGAGTAAGGGGCTGCTTGGGCAGGATAGCCTGAGCCCTGGCATCCGCTTCGGAAACAGGGGCCGCAACCGGCTCGCCCGCCATGACCGCGGGCTGCGGCTGGATTTCCCGCTCCTCCGGTTGCGCCGCCTTGACACCGGATTGGCTGCACGCGGCAGTAAGTACCAGCGCCGCATAAAGCGGCAGAGTTTTGAGATGATTCATGTGCATTGCCTTGGTGGAGTTGCTGGCTGCGATTCTAAGCGTTGGAGGTCTGGCCGCAAGCAAGGTTCATTCGCGCTTCCCTATTGCGCACGCAGCGCCTCGATGGGATCAAGCCCGGCGGCGCGGCGCGCCGGGTAAAAACCGAAAAACACCCCGATGAGAAAAGATACGCCCACCGCCATCAAAATCGAGACCGGCGTCACTTCGACCGGCAGACCGGCCAGGCTACCGACCAGCCAGGCGCCGCCGATCCCAAGCGCGAGCCCGAGAGCGCAGCCGATCAGCGAGAGCGTCAGCGCCTCAATCAGGAACTGCCACAGCACGTCGCGGCGGCGCGCGCCGATCGCCATGCGGATGCCGATTTCGCGGGTGCGCTCGGTCACCGACACCAGCATGATGTTCATGATGCCGATGCCGCCCACCACCAGCGAGATGGCGGCGATGGCGCCTAACAACAGGCTCATGATGCGGGTGGTCGACGCTGCGGCCTCGGCGATCGCGGTCAGGTTGCGCACGGTGAAATCGTCGTCCTGCCCGACGCCGATGCGATGGCGGTTGCGCAGCAGCTCGTTGATGGCGGCTTCCGCGGCATCCATGCGTTTTTCCGATACCGCCTGCGCCATGATGAAGCGGGCGCGGTTGCGCAGGCTGCCGCTGAAAATTTTCTGCTGCGCGCTGGAAATCGGCACGATCACCAGATCGTCCTGATCGCGCCCGTCCAGGCTCTGGCCCTTGGCCGCCAGTACGCCGATCACCTCGAACGGCGCCTGCCGGATGCGGATGATCTTGCCGATGGGGTCGTCGTCGCCGAAGAGTTCGCGCGCTACCACCTGGCCGAGCACCGCCACCCGCGCACCGCTGCGCACGTCGGCCTCGCTGAAGAAGCCGCCCGACGCCATCGGCCAGTCGCGCACCACGGCGTAGTCCGGTGTGGCCCCGAAAACCGAGGCATTCCAGTTGATGCCGCCATGGATCAGCTGGGCGGTTCCTGGCGACACCGGTGACGCCGCCAGGACGTCGTCCAGCTCGCCGATCGCATCGGCATCGTCGAAGGTGAGCGTAGGCGCCATGCCCCCCGCCACCCGCGCGCCGCCGCTCGTGGCGGCCCCCGACATGATGATGAAGAGGTTGCTGCCCATCGACTCGATCGCGCTGCGCACCATGGCCTGCGCGCCCTGGCCGATCGCCAGCATGAGGATCACCGCCGCCACGCCGATCACCATGCCGAGCATGGTGAGGAAGCTGCGCATCCGGTGCGTGGCGAGCGCGTGCCAGGCGGTCTCGAACAGGCTGGCGAAGATCATGCCGCGACCTCCGCCTGCGCCACATCCTCGATCACCCGGCCGTCCTGGAAGCGGATGCGCCGGCTCGCATAGGCAGCGATGTCGGCTTCGTGGGTGACCAGCACCAGCGTGATGCCTTCCTCGCGGTTGAGCTCACGGAAAAACCCCATCACCTGGCGGCTGGTTTCGCTGTCGAGGTTGCCGGTCGGCTCGTCGGCAAAAATGATGCGTGGACGGCCGGCGAGAGCGCGTGCGATCGCCACCCGCTGCTGTTGGCCGCCCGACAACTGCAGCGGCGTGTGGTGCGAACGCTCGCCCAACCCGACGCGATCGAGCGTGGCCCGCGCCTGTCGCCGCCTCGCCTCGCGTCCCATGCCGGCGTACATCAGCGGCAGCGCGACATTGTCGAGCGCACTCAGCTTGGGCAGCAGGTTGAATCCCTGGAACACGAAGCCAATTTCGCGGTTGCGCAGCGCGGCCAGCTGATCCGACGACAGACGGCTGACGTCCTGCCCATCAAGGTGGTAGCTGCCGCGGGTAGGACGGTCGAGGCAGCCCAGCAGGTTCATGAATGTGCTCTTGCCCGATCCCGAGGCGCCCATGATGGCGACGAACTCGCCCGCGGCAATGCCGAGGCTGACCCCGCGCAGCGCCTGGAACACGCCGGCGCCGGTGGGGTAGTCCTTTTCGAGATCCGCCACCTCGATCAGCGGCTTGCCCGGTTGCGCCATCAGAAAAGGCGCCCGCGCGGCATGCTGCTGTTGTCCTTTTTCACCGTCAGATCGGCCAGGATCGCCTGATCGCCCGGCTTCAGTTCGCCCGCGACGATTTCGGTGTGCGCCTTGTCGCTGATGCCGGTTCTGACCGCCACCCGCACCGGCTTGCCGTCGGCGCCCAGCACATGCACCGCAGCCCCGCGCGGCGCGGCGCCTCTTTCCGCGGCCGGGTCGGTCTGCGGGCGGAAGCGTAGCGCCGCCGTCGGCACTCGCAGCACATCGGGCCGGGTTTCGACCTCGACGCGCAGATTGGCGGTCATCCCCGGCATCAGGGCCAGATCGAGGTTGGCGACGTCGACCACCACGTTGTAGGTGACGACGTTCTGCTCGGTCTTGGCGTTGAGCCGCACCTGCCGCACTGCGCCGCTGTACTCGGCGTCCGGAAACGCGTCAACCAGGAACTTCACCGGCTGCCCCACCTTGACCAGCCCGATGTCGGCTTCCGACACCGTGGAATCGATCTGCATCTGCGTCAGATCCTTGCCGATCTGGAACAGCGTCGGGGTCTGGAAGCTCGCCGCCACGGTCTGACCGACGTCGACCTGGCGATTGATCACGGTGCCGTCGACCGGCGAGCGGATCACCGTGAAGCCGAGATTGGTCTGATCGCGCGTCACCTGCGCGCGCGCCACCCGCACCTGCGCCGCCGCCTGCGCCCGCGCCGCCAGCGCTTGGTCGAGTTCCTGCCGCGACACGTATTCCTGATCGAACAGCGTCCGCATTCGCTCCGCATTGGCTTCGGCCAGGGCCAATTGCGCCTGCGCATTGGCCAGATTGGCGCTGCTCTGCGCCAGCGCCGCCTGGAACAGCGCGGGATCGAGTTCGGCCAGCACCTGCCCCGCCTTCACCCGCTGGTTGAAGTCGGCCTCGATGCGCCGCACCGTGCCCGACACCTGGGTGCCGACGTTGACCAGGACGACCGGGTTGAGCGTGCCGTTGGCCGAAACCTGGGCGCTGATGTCGCCGCGATCCACTGTCGCGGTCCGGTATTGCGGCTCGGCCGGCTTGCCCTTGCCGCTCCACCACCAACCAGCCGCCACGGCCGCGATGACCAGTGCCGCAACCATCCCTGCTTTTTTCATCGTATTCCTTCCTGCTGCGCGGATTCCATCCAGTCCCAGCTCAACTCCCCGATGGCCTGTGCCAGCTCGGCCCGCGCCACCCTCAGGCCCAGCCGTGTCTGCAATTGACTCTGGCGTGCCTGCGCCAGATTGGCCTGGGCGCTCAGCACGTCGAGCAGGATGCCGAGCCCGGCCCGATAGCGGCCGAGCGCCAGTTTTTCGGCCGCCGCCGCGCTTTCCACCAGATCGGCGCTACGGCTATCCGCCTCGGTTTCGCTCCGCAGACGGTAATACGCGCGCCACACCTCAAGCGCCACCTGATTGGCGACGCGATCGCGCTCGGTCCGAGCCAGATCGGCCCGGGTTTGCGCGGCGGCTATCTCATAGGTATTGCGATAGCCGGTAAACAGCGGAATCGTCAGATTGACACCCAGAGTGAAGCTGTTGGCGGCCTGAATTCCGCTGTCCTGGCGACCGGAATCGAAGAAAGCGGACAATCTCGGCTTTCCAGCCGATGCGGCGCTGCGCACGCCCGCCTCGCTCGCCAGCACGTTGGCTTCGGCCGCGCCAAACTCCGGCCGGCGGTCGCGTGCCGCCTCGATCAGTGCGTCGACCGCCCGGCCATGGTCCAGAGTCTGGCTGAAAGATGCTTCGTCCTCCACCAGGGTCCACCCTGTCCGGGACAGATCGCCCATCAGGGCCGCCAGTTCTCCGCGCAGGCGCGCGGCCTCGCCTTCGGCGCGGACACGCTCGATCTGGCGTTGGGTATGCGCCGTTTTCGCCTGCAGCCGGTCGAGCGGGATTCCCGTCCCGGCCGCCACCCGTGCAGCGGCAGCCTTCAGCGCCTCGAGCGCGGATGCTTCCGCCTCGCGCGCCGCCGCCTCCGCCCCCTGCGCCGTCAACAGGCTGAAATAGGCGGTAACGGTCTGCAGATACAGCACGCGCACGCCGGCGTCGTGGCTGGCGCGTGCCGCGGCCAGCAGCGCTTCCGCGGCGTCGCTCCGCGCCGCACGCCCGCCGAAATCGTACAGAAGATATTGCGCATCCAGACCGATCTGCCAGCTTGTACTGCCGTTCGACAGCAGGTCATCGCCGCTGCGCGCCAGCCGCCCGCCCAATGCGATCTCGGGCAGATAGGCGCTTTGCGCCTGCCCCATTTCGGCGGCGCGCAGCCGCGCCGTGAGCCAGGCGCCGCGGGTGGCGGGATTGGCGCACAGCGCCCGCTCGACCGCGCGCGCCAGCGTAAGCGTCCCCTCGACGGCCGTCGCATCGCACTCGGTCGCAAGACGCAGCTCGGCGGCTGGCGACGACAGGCTGCGATCCATCACCATAAAAGGGTCCGAGGCCGAAACCGCACTGCTGAACAGAACCGCCAGCAGCAAAAAAAGTCGCATATTCGATACCGGGGAAAGTTTCACGGGGGGAAAAGGCTTGTATAGAATCGCAGTGTATCGGTTCGGTTCCCGCTTGCGAGCGTAAAACATAGCAGGGTGTCGTGCGTATTGTCGATGTTCCGTTCATCTGCCGAGTCCTCCATCCAGCCCCATGCCCGAATTGCCCGAAGTCGAAACCACCCGCCTGGGCCTGTTGCCGCGCCTGCGGGGCCGCGTTCTCAGGCGCATCACGGTGCGCAATCCAAGCCTGCGATGGCCGATTCCGGATGATCTCGAAGCGCGCCTGGCCGGACTGAGGCTTGGCGGCATCGACCGGCGCGGCAAATATCTGCTGTTCGATTTCGGCGACCTCACCCAGATCGTCCACCTTGGCATGTCGGGCAGCCTGCGTTTTGCCGGACCCGGCGAGCCCGCCGCGCTGCATGATCATGTCGACTGGCTGTTCGATGACGGCGCCACGCTGCGACTGCGTGACCCGCGCCGTTTCGGCGCGGTGTTGTGGACCGATGACGCGGCACGGCACCCGCTGCTGGCGCATCTGGGGCCGGAGCCGCTCACCCCGGCGTTCGATGCCGCCTATCTGCACGCGCAATGCCAGCGCCGCGGCGCCCCCATCAAGCAGGTCATCATGGATTCCCATGTGGTAGTGGGCGTCGGCAACATCTACGCATCCGAATCGCTGTTCCACGCGGGCATCCGTCCTGCCACCGCCGCCCGCCGCCTCAGCCGTCCTGCCTGCGCGCGCCTGACGGATGCGATCAGGCAGGTGCTGACGGCGGCGATTGCCGCAGGCGGCAGTTCGTTGCGCGATTACGTCCACAGCAGCGGCGAATTGGGTTATTTCCAGCTGCAAACGCGAGTATACGATCGCGAAAGCCTGCCATGCAGGACCTGCGGCGCCCCGATCCGCCGGATCGTGCAAGCCGGGCGCGCGAGCTTTTACTGCCCGGTCTGCCAGCGATGAAGCAGCCCCGAGCGCGTCAAGTTTAAAGTTAATATGCCGTTATTGAGCCATGCCCCAATTGCCCGCACCCCGATGAAACCCACCACCCTGGTTGACGAGTTCGAACATTACAGCGCCTGGCGCGACACCGTGCATGCGCGCGTCGAAGCGATGCGCGACTGGCTTAACGAGCAGGAACTTGGCGACGCCGAGTCCGAGATGCGCCTCGACCAGTTGATGGGTCGCCTGCGGGAAGACACCCTGAACGTGGCCCTCGTCGCCGAATTTTCACGCGGCAAGTCCGAGCTGATCAACGCGATTTTCTTCTCCGACTACCGCCAGCGCGTGCTGCCGTCATCCGCCGGCCGCACCACCATGTGCCCCACCGAGCTGTATTACACCCCCACCCTGCGCCCCTCGCTGCGCCTGCTGCCCATCGTCACCAAAACCCGGGAGGGAAGCATTGCCGACTTCAAGCGCGACCCGACCGCCTGGACCGAGTATCCGCTCAATCTCGATTCCGCCGATGAAATGAGCGCAACGCTGATGCGCCTGGCCGATACCATGCAGGTTGATGCGGCCACCGCCGAAGCCTTCGGCCTGATCAATCCGGACGACGAGGAAACCATGCACAGCCTGGAGCGCGACGGCAGCATCGCCATTCCGTGCTGGCGCCACGCGCTGATCAATTTCCCGCATCCGCTGCTGAAACAGGGGCTGGTCATCCTCGACACTCCCGGCCTCAACGCCATCGGCACCGAGCCCGAACTGACCCTCAACATGCTGCCCAGCGCCCATGCCGTGCTGTTTGTGCTGGCTGCCGATACCGGCGTCACCAAGTCCGACATCGAAATATGGCGCCATTACATTGCCCCGGTGCAGAGCGCCAGCCGGGCCCGTCTGGTGGTTCTCAACAAGATCGACGGCCTGTGGGACGATCTCAAGACGGAAGCCGAAATCAACGCCGAAATCACCAAACAGGTCAGCAGCAGCGCGGCGCTGCTCGGGCTGCCCACCAGCCAGGTCTACCCCGTGTCGGCGCAGAAAGCGCTGGTCGCCAAGGTGCGCAACGACCGCGCCCTGCTGGCAAGAAGCCGCCTGCCCGAGCTGGAGGCGGCGCTGACGCAGGAACTGATCCCCTGCAAGCAAACCCTCATCAGCGAATCCACCCAGGCCAGCGTGGAGGACGTGGTGGTCAAAACCACCGAGCTGCTGGAAACCCGGCTCTCCGGCATCCAGGATCAGGTCGATGAGTTGCAGGAGCTGCGCGGCAAAAACCGCGACGTCATCCAGCGCATGATGATCAAGGCCAACAAGGACAAGCAGAAGTTCGACCGCGGCCTGCTGCAGTTCAAAGCGCTGCGCAGCGTATTTACCTCGCAGATCGACACGCTGCGCCAGCGGCTCGGCATGGAAGCGCTGCGTAAAGAAGTGCGGTTAACGCAGCGGGCAATGGAAAAAAGTCACTTCAGCATCGGTATGCGCGAAGCCATGGGGCAATTTTTCCAGCAGGTCGGCAGGAACCTCGATGAATCGGCCGGGATGATCAAGGAAATTCGCGTCATGATGACCGCGATGTATCAGAAGTTCAGCGATGAATATGGTCTTGCCGCTGTCAGCCCCCCGAGTTACAGCCTGCGTAAATACCAGAAGGAAATGGCGCGCATAGAGACCATATTCGAGGAGCGCTTCAACACAGGATTCAAGATGCTGACCCAGGGCCAAAACCAATTGACCGCACGGTTTTTTGAAACGCTGGCCAGCAAGGTCGTGCAGGTGTTCGAGCTCGCCAACAGCGAAACCGAAGCATGGCTAAAGGCGCTGATCGCTCCGATGGAAACCCAGGTTCGCGAACACAACATCCAGCTCAGGCGACGGCTGGAAAGCGTCAGCCGCATTCATGCCGCAACCGAAACGCTGGATGAACGCATCGCCGAGCTCGAAGCCGCGGGCAATGCGGTCGTCGATCAGATCGACAATCTGGCACGCCTCAACATGCGCATCGCCGACGCGCTTTCAGACGATCCGACCGGGATTCAAATGGCGAAAATAGCCTGATTTATTTGCCGGCGGTCAGGCGCAGAAATTTCTCCATCAACTGCTCATGGGTTTCCGGATAATCCGGGTTCTTCGGAATGCAGTCGACCGGACACACCTCCACGCACTGCGGAGTATCGAAGTGACCGACGCATTCGGTGCACCTGTTGGGGTCGATGACGTAGATTTCATCGCCCTGTGAAATCGCATCGTTCGGGCATTCGGGTAGACAGACGTCGCAATTGATGCATTCGTCCGTGATCAACATGGCCATTTCGTTCTCCGAGTCACATCAGTTTTTGCTTATTTTCTCACTTAATCGCTGTGCCACCAATGGGTGGACAAACGGCGTCACGTCGCCGCCCAACTGCGCGATCTCGCGGATCATGCTGGCGGAAATGAACATGTACTGACCCCGTCGGATCAGTACATGTTC
>JAUPLV010000187.1 GCA_030836725.1 Pseudomonadota bacterium
GGTGCGGCTGCTGTCTCTGGCCCCGCGATCTCGCGGTCGAAGAGGCCCTGTTGCCGTATCTGGGCTTCGTGGTGATCCCACCACCGCGGCTGCTTAACGTGCAGGCCGAGTGCATGAAGAAGCCAGAGCGCATACACGGTGGTGTCGAGCGCTTCGTTATTGCGGTCGGTGCGTTTCTTCCAGGCGCGGCGCCGCGGGTTGTTGCGCTGCGGGATCTTGATCTCGGATAGCAGCTGCTCGTAGAAGTCGGGGCGGACGGTTTGGTACCAGTGCATGCGCATGGGACCGTCGCCGGTCAGGCGCACGCGGCCGCCTTCCTGCGCCCATCCGAGAATCGCATCCTTGCCTTTTGCCACGCCGACGATCTGAACCTTGACGCCATACTTGGCGGACTTGCGGCCGCTGTAGTTCGGGTCCACCGAGGTGGGGCTGGGTGGCCGCCAGAGCTCGACTTTGCCCTCGCTATCGGATGAGCCCTTGATTGCGAACACGGGCCGGCCATGGCGGTTGCGATCACGCACAAAGCTGTACACCGCATCACTTGTCTGGCCGTCGGATGAGTCGATTGCCACGGCGGTGATCTTGAGCCGTGCACCGCTGGTGTGCTGAACGGTCTGCTCCAACAACAGGTCGAGATCAAGCCAGGCGCCGGCATGCGGTACCACGGTCTGACCAGAAAGCTCGCCCCAGAAAGCCAGCCACATCTCCTCCCGGCGGCCGACTACCCAGCAGGTGACGGCGAGGCGGTCGTGCTGAACGTCAACCGCCAGTAACGGGATCAGGCCGCCATCCGGAACGGTCCACTCGGCGTAGTCTTCCGCGCGTTCTTCCAGCGCGGATTCCTCGGGCAGCTCGCCGCGATACTCCCACGGCAAGCCGAGCGTCGAATTCCAGAAGGCGATCATCTCTGAGTGATCGCCTTCGTCCTGCTTGAAACGCGCTTCCAGAAACTTGCGAGCCAACACCGGGATGCGACTGCCAGCGAACACGCTGAGCAATTCATTGATCAGAAACCCGACCGTGCCGGCGGCTGGTGCGGTGGCTTCGAAGTGGCCGGCGCGAATAGCCGCGTGGCGCTCTTCCTCTGTCCACGCCGCCGCGCAGGCCGGGCAGGCGTAATACGCACGCTCCCAGCGGTGGCGGCCGTAAATCTCACGCGGCGGGGTGTCGGCGGCGTCTTCCGGAATGAACACGTTCGACCAGGTGGGAACATGCGCATCGCCGCAATGCGGGCAGGGCACGTAGTACTTGCGCTGATCGCTGGCGGCGAGCTCGGCCTCGATTGAGCTCGCGTCCTTGGCCGTCGGCGTACCGCCGATCAGGATTAGAGAATCCGGGAAAGACTTGGCGCGCTCTTCAGCCAGCTTGATGGCATCGCCCTGGCCGCGCACATCGGTGCTGGCATCGTCAGGTTCTTCAATCACGACCACGCGTGCGGATGTGCTCTTCACATCGCTCGGGCTGTTGCTGCCCACCAGCTTGATCAATCCGCCCGGGTAGTGCTTCCGCGTGGCGCTGTTGCCGGCGGCGCGGCTCTTCAGCGCGATGCGTTCGGCGAGCGGTGCGGTGGCGCGCACCATCGGGTCGAATTTCTCGCTCGCAAAATCCTTCGCACTTTGCGAGCGCGGGAATACGCAAAGCTGTACCGACGGCCGCTGGTGGGCATGGTATCCGAGCACATTGCACACCACGGCGGCGGTGTACCCAACCTGCGCGGACTTCATCACAGCCACCTTCCGCACCTTCGGATCGGAGCAGGCCTGCAGGATGGCGCGCAGCACGGGCGTATGCGCGAGATTAAACGGGCCGGGGATGGCGCTTTCCTCAGGCGACAGCTCGCGATAGCGTTCTGCCCATTCGTCGATGGTGAGCTTTTCTGGCGGCGCGAACTCGCCCCACACTCGGGCGAGCATGGCAGCCAGGGCGGCATCGGCCCAAGCTCCTACGGGCTGTGCGATCAGATCAGTCGGGGCATTCATCATCTTCGGCCTCGACCTCCGCGCCCGGCTGTCGCCAGCTGCCGAGCTTCGTCAGCACGTCGTCGAACAGGTCCCGCAGCAGCGCTTCCCGTGTTGCTGTGTCCGCACCTTCCATCTGGATCGCGAGCCGCGCCGGCTCACTGCGGATACGCTCACGCGCGGTGACGATCGCCGCCTTCATGGCGGGCTCGACTTCATCGGCGCGCACCAGCTCGCCGCGTGCGACGGCCAGCTTCATCTCCATCTCGTCGCCCTGCAAGCGGTGCAGCCGATCCTTCGGGTTTTCCGCGCGCACCTTCCGCACCTCGCGGTCGACCAGCCACTGGATGCACTCCACGCTGTCGAACTCGCTCGCCCTGTTCGGGCCGCCACGCGCAGCAACCGGAAAGCCGGATCCCTGCCAGTCCACGATGGTCTTGCCGGCCACCCCGAAGAGGCTGGCGATGTTCTCCTGGCCAATGATGCGCGTCACTCACAAACCCCTAAGCGGTTGATAAAACTGAATAAAAACTGCCGTCGCGATACCCCGCACGGGAAAAGGCCCCAGAAGGACCCGCGAGCGCTGCCATCACCTTGCCGTCCTCATGGCCTGCTCGAAGGCGATCTCGAACTGCTTGGCGAATTCCTTGTTCACCACCTCGGCGGCGGACTTGGGAAGGTCGAGGACTTTGCGGTATCCAGCGGACTGGACGAAGACCAGCATCGGCTTGATGGTTCTGCCTGATTGCCACCAGACGCCGGGGTGGAGGTGCGACCCGCTGCCGGGTGGAATGACGAAGTAGCCGACCATGGCCATGCGCTTGCCGCGTCCCTTGTATGCCTTCATGCGGGACTTCAGGACGCCCAGGATCTCGCGCACCTGCGCCCGCTTCGGGTTGCCGTAGGCGTCGAGCTGTATTCCCTGTCCAGGTATCGCACGCCACCCGCTCGGCAGCGCACCCATCGCTGACAACGCGCGCTCCATGGGTTTGCCGCCACGGATGCCGCCGCCGAAGTGTTCCTTCAACAGCATGGCCGGCGGCACGCGGCCCTTATCCTTCAGGCCCGCCACGGCCTCCAGCTTGTTCCTGTTGGCGCCAGTGCTGAACGTGCCGCGCAGGGTGTAGGGGCTGGGCTTGTCGAAAGCGCCCTGCATATCCTTTACCAGGCGCTTCTCGACTTCCTTGGCGGTGCGGGTAAGTGCCACAGCGGCGGCGAATCGTGCCTGCTTGCCGGTCTCGTCGATCATGCGCTGCACGCGGTCCAGGCCTTCGATCTTGATGTTGAAGTCGATCATGGTGCGGACTCCTTATTGGACGGCGGTGGGCGCGTCATGCACCCACGGCAGCGTGGCAATGTTGAAGGGCGGCTCGACCTTGCCATCGTCATTTATGACATCCATCAAGCCGCGCACCTGGGCCTCTGTCATCAGCGGCAGCGCCCGCAGCATGGCTGCGCGCCAGGCCAGGGGATCGTCGTCGATGGTGGCCAGGGTCATCTGCAGATCGCGTGCGTTAAGGGCCTGTATCCGATCCCCTTCTGCGCGAGCGAGCGGCCCGAAGACCTCCTCGATCGCGGCGGCGGTCTCGACCGCCACGCCCTCGCCGCTTAGGTAGCGGGCGATCAGGTCGGCGCATTCCTCGCAGCGGGAGCGAAACGCGTCGGTGTAGGCGTGGCAGTCGCGATACTCGATCAGGGTCTGGCGCAATTCGGACAGTCGGGCGGCGTTTAGGGTGGTCATGGCGGTACCTCCTGAGGGTGGTTTGTGCACTTGTTTTCGGTTAGTGGCTCCGCCTTCATCGCCCCTGCCGATCAGGTGCGCTTCAATCATGTCGGCGGTGGCGATGCAGGCGGCGCGCATGTCTACCAGATCGGTGTTGTTCAGGCGGGCGCTGTTGTTCAGTTCGACTGCGTTGCTCATTTGTCGGCGCTTTCGTCAGGTAAGGAGGTCAGACGGCAGGTTGGACGGATGAACCCCGCGCCAATGCTTGATCTGTCTAACCTCCTAACCTTGTCTAACTTAAATGGATGAGTACACGCGTGCGCGTATGTGCGCGGGGGGGCCCCCCCCCCCCCCCCCCC
>JAUPLV010000188.1 GCA_030836725.1 Pseudomonadota bacterium
TTCGGTAAGGTGCTGAAAGAAGGCCCGGGCGAAGACTTCGCCAACAAGGAGAAGATCGCCGGGCTGCTGCGCTTTGCCTCCACCCACGCCGACACCGACGCGCAGGTGGTGTCGCTGAAAGACTACGTCGGCCGCATGAAGGAAGGCCAGAAGGACATCTACTTCATCGCCGCCGACAGCTTCGCCGCCGCCAAACACAGCCCGCACCTCGAAATCTTCCGCAAGAAAGGCATCGAAGTCCTGCTGCTGTCCGACCGCGTCGACGAATGGCTGACCAGCAACCTCAACGAGTTCGACGGCAAGCCGATGAAATCCGTCGCCAAGGGCGGCCTCGACCTCGGCGCTCTGGAAGACGAAGCCGAGAAGACCGCGCAGAAGGAAGCCGAGGAAACAATGAAGCCGCTGGTCGAGCGCATCAAGACCACGCTCGGCGAGCGCGTGAAGGACGTCCGCGTCACCCACCGCCTCACCGACTCGCCCGCCTGCCTCGTCACCGGCGAAGGCGACATGAGCGCCAACCTCGAACGCCTGCTCAAGGCCGCCGGCCAGGCCGCGCCCAGCGTGAAGCCCACGCTGGAGATCAACCCGAGCCATGCGCTGGTCACGCGGCTCAACAGCGAATCCGACGAAGCCCGCTTCGCCGACTGGGCCAACCTGCTGCTCGAGCAGGCCCTGCTGGCAGAAGGCGGACAGCTGGATGATCCAGCGAGCTTTGTGCGGCGGTTGAATGGGTTGCTGGCGATGTTGCCGGGCTGATAAAGGCAAAAAAGCCGTTCGTATCGAAACCAGAACGGCCTTACGGTTGTACCAAGCGCGACTGAGCAATCAGTCGCGCTTTGTTTATATCCCCCGCAAATAATGCGGGGCAGCAGAGCTTGCCGGCCATAACGCCGTACGTTATTATTTAGCATGATTGAATCGTTCAGATGCAAGGACACGCAATCCCTGTTCGAAAACAAGCGCGTCGCGCGCTTCGTCAACATTGAGCAGGTGGCGCGGCGAAAACTGAAGCAATTACATGCTGCAACCGACCTCGCGTTTCTGCGTATCCCGCCGCAAAACAGGCTGGAAGCCCTGAAAGGAAATCGCAAGGGGCAATGGAGCATCCGCATCAACGATCAATGGCGCTTGTGTTTTGAATGGCGCGACGGTTCGGCGAGCAATGTCGAGATCGTGGACTACCACTGAAAGGCGACGATGATGAAAAAACTGGCCCTGGTCACCCCCGGCGAAATCCTGCTGGAAGAATGGCTCAAACCGATGGGTGTGAGCCAGTACCGGATCGCACTTGAAATTGGCGTATCGCCACGCCGCATCAACGAGATTGTTCACGGCAAGCGCGCCATCACCGCCGATACCGCGCTACGGCTGGCACGCTTCTTCGGTACCGATGCGCAGTCCTGGCTCAACCTGCAATCGCATTACGACATGGAAAAAGCGGAAATCGAAGCCGGGAAGGCGCTGCAAAAAATTGTACCGTGGTCTGAGCGAGCTGCGGCTTGATCTGAAGACCTGTTTTCATAATCGTGTCTGAACCCCGTTTGTTCCTTGCTTTGATTGAAATTAATCTGAGCCGAGCTCCTTTGATCCCAAGGTCAACATCTACAATGCCGCTTTTGCATGACAGGAGTTCCGCATGGCTTCGGGACAAATCCACATCGCCATCTTGAACCCCGGCGTCGAGATCACGCCGCTGCGGCTGCGTGGCTGGCTGCAGAAGGAGGCGGCGGTGATCAACAACCGCGCGAACCCGGGCGACGGAGCAATTCTACGGCTGTTTCTCACCAAGCAGCTGCGCTACGGCCTGCCTGGCAAGAAGCTCGACGCGATCCTGCAGGCGCTGACTGAAAAATATCCTGCCGTTCTGCGTATCGAGGTGCGGTTGATCGACGCGCCTCTGACCGCCGACGAGATGGAGGAACAGACCCGCGTCGCCAACGCCGATCTTCAGAAATTCATGCAGCGTGCGGAGGAATACGCCAAACGCAAACAGGCCGAGGTATTGGAGAACACGCGGCCCGCGCCGATCCAGTGGCATACGCTAAAAAGCGCGCTGGATTGAGCAGGGGAATCAAAGGGGCCTAGCTCGAATATTCTGAGGCGTCTCAATAACTGAAAAACAATCAAAAATCCGATGCCCCGCCGACTCCACCTCACCCGCTCCCACGCCATCCTACGCATCAGGCGGCGCCTCGAACAGGACAGCTTCCCGCGCATGCAGATGAGTCTGATCGTCGGCCTCACTGGCGCTGCGGGCCTGCTGTTTTCCTTCGTCATGCTGGAACTGGGTGTCACCAGCATGGCGCTGCGCTATCCGCTGGCGCTGCTGATGGCGTATGGCGTGTTCCTCGTGCTGCTGTGGCTGTGGCTGCACACCAAGGCAGAGGATTACGTGGACATTCCCGATCTGTCCGGGCTGGTGCCGCGCGGATCGGGTGGGTCGGGTAATTGCACCTCTACCTTCGAGGCCGGCGGCGGCAACTTCGGCGGGGGCGGCGCCAGCGGGTCGTTCGACGCGCCGGCGTCGTTCGCATCGGTAGAATCCGATTCCTCCTCGCTGGCGGAGGCGACGAGCGCGGTAGGCGACGCCGACGAACTCGCGATTCCGTTTATCGCCATCATCTTCGCGCTCGGACTCGCGCTGGCTTCGCTGTACGTGGTCTACGTCGCGCCGATGCTGTTTGCTGAACTGCTGGTCGATGGCGCGCTCTCCTACGCGCTCTACCGCAGGATCAAGGCTGCCGATTCGCCGCACTGGCTGGAATCCGCCGTACGCCGCACCGCCCTGCCCTTCGTGCTGACTGGCGTGTTCGTCGCGGCCACTGGCGCGGCGATGGCGGCGTATGCACCGGGCGCGCATTCGATCGGCCAGGTCATCCAGCACACTCCAACCCAACGGTAGCCCGCTTATGCGCATCGAAGGCACGCTGACAAAATGGAACGATGATCGCGGCTTTGGCTTCATCACGCCCACTCCGGGCGGGCCGGAAGTATTCGCCCATATCTCCGCCTTTCCCAGAGACGGCCAACGCCCCCAGCTCGGTGAGCGTGTCACGTTCGAGATCGGAACCGGCAAGGACGGGAAGCAGCAGGCAAAGGACATTGCATGTCCGACCCGCCCGACCGAGAAGCCTTATCGCCTGAGCGAACCCGCCAAACGCCACAACAAACCTGGCTTGTTGGGACGACTCATTCCGATCGGATTAGTCGTCGCCCTTGGTGTGTACGGTTATGATGCCTACACCCAGCGCATAGCGCCGCAGACAGCATTTAAGGCACCATCCCGCGAGGCAGAAGCCCCCAGTTCGTTTCGTTGCGATGGCCGAACCCATTGTTCGCAAATGGCGTCTTGTGCCGAGGCGGAATTCTTTCTGAGAAATTGTCCGGGGGTCGAGATGGATGGAAACCATGATGGCGAGCCGTGCGAACAACAGTGGTGCAACTAACCGCTCAATCCGCCCTAGGTTCTAGGGACAATAATCAACAAATATTGATGTAAACGGCCGCCCCATGAAAATCCTTTTTTCCCTGATCGAGTCCCCCTTCCACCCCGATTTCAGTGCCCTGTATCAGAAGCTGGGCATTGCGGCAGAGCGCTTCAACTCGGCGCGCAATCTGCACCGGGCGCTGCAGAAGCAGCCGCCCGATTTCTTCGTGGGGGAATTCATTTACGGCTGGGGCAACAACTACGCCGGTGCCAACGTCTCCAATCTGGACGTCACCATCCGCTCCCTGCAACGCTTTGCGCCACAGGCGAAGGTCATCGTGTTCATGCATCCGCGTGAAGAACCCCATATCGGCAAACTGACGGAACTGTTTCCCGTCCATGCCGTGTTGACCTACCCGGTGACCGAACAACAGATGCAAGCAGCCCTGTCAGAACACTAATCCATGAGCATCACCCCCTTCCAGGCACTGGCCTGCCCGCTGGACGGCACGCCCTTGCATTGCACGGGCTCCGCCTGGCGCTGCGACTCCGGCCACAGTTTCGACATTGCCAGCCAGGGCTATACGAACCTGTTGCCGGTGCAAAACAA
>JAUPLV010000068.1 GCA_030836725.1 Pseudomonadota bacterium
CGCGATTCAACCAGTCCATGGCGCCGTTGTCGGCGCCAACGACCCCGGACCAAGCCAGCAAACCCGCCAGACATGCGGCCATGCAGCCCGACCGCCAGGCAAGCACTCCCTGCATCAGCGCGGCTCCACCACGACTGCGACCGTGCGCTGATAGGGCGACATCACCGCCATCGGCGCAAATTCCTGATGTGCTACCAGGTAGTCCGCCAGAAGGGCGTCATCACGCTCCGGATCCGTTTTCAGCGCCGCTTGCTGGAAGCCTGCCGGCGCCACCATCGGCGCCCGCGTATCCGACATCAGGCCGCTGATGGAAACCACGCCCCATACCGCGAACGATGCCAACGACGCCACGGCCACACGCTGCGGCCACACGCTGCGGCGCGGTGCGAGCACGGTCGGTTCGGTGGCCAGTTGCTCCGAGAAGCGCGCCATGAAATCGTCCGAGGCCGGCGCCACGCCGCGCATCAGGTCGCCAATCAGATGATATTCGGACCAGTTTTGCCGCAAGGTTTCGTCTCGACTCAGCGCCATGACGCAGGCGTCGGTTTCGCCGCGTGCCGTTTCGCCATCGAGTGCCGCCGACAGCATCAACAGCGGGTCGTCGTCGGCCTGGCGGGTCTGGGGATAAAAGTCCGATTTGAGAAGTGCTGACATGCTTACCACCTTTTATCCTGACTGGTGCCCAGCATCGGGCGTATCTTTTCCGCGATGGCCTCGCGCGCGCGAAAAATCCGCGATCGCACGGTGCCGATTGGACACTCCATCATCTGCGCGATTTCCTCGTAGCTCATACCTTCGATTTCGCGCAAAGTGATGGCCGTCCGCAATTCCTCTGGCAGGGCATCCACTGCCTCATTAACCGCTTTGGCGATCTGCTTGGTCTGGAGTTCCGCGTCCGGCGTCGCGATATCCCGCAACAGGTCGCCTTCCTCGTAATTCTCCGCATCTTCCGACTGCACGTCGCTCGACACTGGCTGGCGCTTGCGCGCCACCAGGTAGTTTTTGGCGGTGTTGACGGCTATCCGGTACAGCCAGGTATAGAACGCACTCTCGCCGCGGAAACCCGGCAACGCACGGTAAGCCTTGATGAAAGCTTCCTGCGTGATGTCTTCCACCTCCGCCGCATCGCGCACCATGCGCGACAGCAACCGCCCGAGCTTGCGGTGATACTTGATCACCAATAGCTCGAAAGCGCGCTTGTCGCCCTGCTGGGCGCGTTCGACCAACACCTGATCCAGTTCGCGGTCCGACATATCTCCCTGCTGCTTTTTTGATTATGTTGAAGTATACGTGACCGCATCATTCACGGTGTGGGAGCGAGCCCTGGTGAAAAAGTTCACCCTCCGTATTCAATTCAGCTTCAATTCAGCGAGGTTATTCGTGCAAGGCCCAAGCCTGATATCATCGCCCGACACCATGCACCGACACGACGTCCTCATTCTCGGCAGCGGCCTCGCGGCGCTGACCACCGCGCTCAAACTTGCCGACCAGCGCCGCGTCGCCATTGTCACCAAGCGCCAGATGACCGACGGCGCCAGCGACTGGGCCCAGGGCGGGATTGCGGCTGCCGTCGATAATGGCGATTCGGTGGAGGCGCACGTCCACGACACCCTGATCGCCGGCGCCGGTCTCTGTGACGAAGCGGTGACCCGGCTGGTGGCCAGCCAGGCGCGCGATATGATCGCCTGGCTGGCGCAGAACGGCGTCGCCTTCACCCCCGACCCGCAGATGCCCGGCGGGCTGCATCTGGCGCGCGAAGGCGGCCATTCCAAACGCCGCGTGGTGCACGCGGCGGACGCCACCGGGCACGCCGTGCAAACCAGCCTGCTCGATCGCGTGCGCGCCCATCCCAATATCGATACCTTCGAGCAGCACGTCGCCATCGATCTCATTTCCGGCAAGCGGGCGGGGGGACGGGAGCAGCAGATTCACGGCGCCTATGCGCTGAACAAGGCCACCGGCGAGGTCGAAACCTTCGCCGCCGGCCACACCGTGCTGGCCACCGGCGGTGCCGGCAAGGTCTATCTCTATACCACCAACCCCGACACCGCGACCGGCGACGGCATCGCGATGGCGTGGCGGGCCGGCTGCCGGGTCGCCAACCTGGAATTCGTGCAGTTCCATCCCACCTGCCTGTATCACCCGCACGCTAAATCCTTCCTCATCAGCGAGGCGGTGCGCGGCGAAGGCGGCCATCTGCTGCTGCCCGACGGCAGCCGCTTCATGCACCTGCACGATCAGCGAGCCGAACTCGCGCCGCGCGACGTGGTGGCCCGCGCGATCGACTTCGAGATGAAGAAACGCGGTATCGACTGCGTCTATCTCGACATCAGCCACAAGCCGGCCGGCTTCGTTCGCGAGCATTTCCCGATGATTCATCGCCGCTGCCTCGAACTCGGAATCGACATCACACGGCAACCGATCCCGGTGGTTCCGGCGGCGCATTACACCTGCGGCGGCGTGGTCGCCGACATCAATGCGCGCACCGACCTGTCCAACCTGCACGCGGTGGGCGAAGTCACGTTCACCGGCCTGCATGGCGCCAACCGTCTGGCATCGAATTCGCTGCTGGAGTGCCTGGTGTTCGGACACGCCGCCGCCGCCGACATTCTGGCCACGCCGCCCGCACCGGCGCTGGACCTGCCGCCTTGGGACGCTTCGCGCGTCACCGACCCCGACGAGGAGGTGGTGATTTCGCACAACTGGGACGAACTGCGGCGCTTCATGTGGGATTACGTCGGCATCGTGCGCACCAACAAGCGGCTGACGCGCGCGTCGCACCGCATCCGCCTGCTGCGCACCGAAATCGACGAGTTTTATCGCAACTTCCGCGTCAGCAACGACCTGATCGAACTGCGCAATCTGGTGCAAAGCGCCGACCTCATCGTGCGCTGCGCCCAGTTGCGCCAGGAAAGCCGCGGCCTGCACTATAGTCGCGACTATCCGGAGACTCTGCCGATTGCCGGCAACACGGTGCTCAACCCGCGCCCGGGGACGATGTGCCCGAGCGTGTGCGGCGTCTCCAGCGAAGCGACACCCTGATCCGGCGCAAGTCGTCGGCACTCGCGCTGTCGGGCAGCAGGATCAGAACGCGGACAGGAGGCTGGCCGCTCCGGTAACGCAAGACGATGAGCGCGGTTGAAACAAAACTGTCGCCCCGCACTTCTACATCCCCCCATTCCCCGGACACCTCCATGCCTTGCAGCCGGCCATCGGCGGCAATCCGCAACCGCGGCAATCGCAATACATGCCGCCAGCTCTTCGCGCCCGCCCCCAGAACCACCGCCCCCAGAATCGGCCCAATGCCGGACGGCAGGCTGGCAAGTCCGATGGCAAGCAGCGCCAGCACGATCATTCCCGCCAGCAACAGCCCCAACCGGCGCGAGGGTTTGAGTTCAATCTCGCGCATCAGCGTGTACACTTTTGGACTTCATCGCACCTCTTTCTGACTGGACCGCATTGTGATCGAATCCTGGAAAACTTTTCTGCAAACGCAAGGCGCGGTAATCGAAGGCAGCACCGTGCTGAACTATGGCGATGCGTCGGCCGAGCGGGAAGCCGCGGCGGGCGGCACCATTGTGGCGGATTTATCCCAACTCGGCGTCATCGCATTCCGGGGCGAGGAAACCGCCAGCTTCCTGCAGGGCCAGCTTACCAACGACATCCGCTCGCTGCACACCGATGCCGCGCAATGGAACGGCTACTGCAGCCCCAAGGGACGTCTGCTGGGCAATTTTCTGATGTGGCGCCAGGGCGAGGATTACTGCCTGCAACTCTCGGGCGACATCCTGGCTGGCGTGCTGAAGCGATTGTCCATGTTCGTCCTGCGGGCGAAGACAAAAGGCCGCGATGCCAGCGACGAAACCGTGCGGCTGGTGGTGGCGGGCAAGCAGGCACGGGCCGCTGTGAGTGCCGCGATGGGCGCCGTGCCGGAAGCCGCGATGCGTTCGGTCGCAGTCGAGGCCGGCCAGGTGATACGCCTCGGCGACGACAAATTCGTGCTGTCGATTGCGCCCAAACGTGCCGCCGCAGCGTGGCAAATCCTGCGCCAGTCAGCCACCCCGGTCGGCGCCCCGGTATGGGACTGGCTACGGCTCAACGCTGGCATTCCGATGATCGTCGCCGCCACCCAGGAGCAGTTCGTTCCGCAGATGGTGAATCTTGAAATCATCGGCGGCGTCAGCTTCCAGAAAGGCTGCTACCCCGGCCAGGAAATCGTCGCCCGCAGCCAATACCTGGGCAAATTCAAACGCCGCATGTACCTGGCCCATGTCGATGCGCCCGCCGCAGCGGGCGACAATCTGTACAGCGCCAACCTGGATGGACAGGCCTGTGGCGCCGTGGTCAATGCGGCGCCGGCGCCGGCTGGCGGCTTTGATCTGCTGGCCGTGATCCAGATCGAAAGCGCGAACACTCAAACCCTGCATCTGGGAACGCTCGACGGCGCCGCATTGAGCCTGAAACCGCTGCCCTACGCACTGCCAGAATAGATGAGGACGGCCCGTGTCCATTGCCGCACCGCACAGGCCATTTCAAACCGCTCCCGACAGGAGAGGGCCGCCTTGGTTTTTTGTCCAGGCGTCCTATAAAGAAATCCCTGTTAGTGTAAGGAGACCATCATGCTGGACATCAACAAAATGGTGGCGCAGGAAAGTGCGGAATCCGCTACGCGCGGCCATCTGGTCGAGTTGGAGCCCTGGACGGAAGAACAGGCCATCGACATGGCGCGACAGGATGGCCTGGAGTTGACCGACGATCATCTGGGCATCATTCGCTATCTGCGCGACTGCTACGCCGATCATGGCGGCGCCGTCAACGCGCGCATGCTGACGAACTCGCTGGAAGAGGAATTTGCCGGTTTGGGCGGGCACCGATATCTGTACCAGCTGTTTCCGATGGGGCCGATCGCCCAGGCGAGCCGCTATGCCGGATTGCCGATGCCGCCGGGAACGCTTGATCCGTCGTTCGGTTCAACGCATTGATACCGGTTCTGCGTTCTCAGGCGACCTCCTCCACCGGCACTCGCGCTGCCAGGGCGCAGAGCAGTTCGTAACTGCTGGTGCCGGAAGCCACCGCGACTGCGTCGACCGGCAGCCCTTCCCCCCACAGCACTACCGGGCTGCCGATACCGGCATCGGCGCAGCCGCTCAAATCAACGCACAGCATGTCCATCGACACCCGTCCCAGGGTTCGGCTGACACGGCCGTTGACCAGGACCGGCGTGCCGGTCGGCGCGTGGCGCGGGTAACCGTCGGCGTAGCCGCAGGCGACCACGCCCAGCCGCATGGCGCGTTCGGCTCGAAACAGTTGGCCATATCCCACGCCCTCGCCCGGCTGCAGTGTCTGAACGCTGATGATTTCCGAACGGAGGGTCATCGCCGGACGCAGCCCAAGCTGCTCCGCCGACACCTCGGCAAACGGCGAAGCGCCATACAGCATGAGGCCCGGCCGCACCCAGTCGCCCAAGGTGCTCGGGTAACGCAACAACGCGGCCGAATTGGCGCTGCTCCACGGCAGGCCGTGTCCGGCCAATTCCCGCAGAAACGGCTGCAACTGCCAGTCCACGCCGGCTGCTTCGTCCGCTTCGGCAAAGTGCGTCATCAGGGTGATGCCGGCTATGTTGTTCAGGTTTTTTGCCCGTGCCACGATGGCGGCATGATCGGCAAGCGGAAAACCCAGCCGGTGCATGCCGCTGTCGAATTTTAGAAAAACCCGAACCGGACGTGCCGGTGGATGCCGCCGCCACCAGTCGAGTTGCGCGACGTGATGCAGAACCGGCCACAAATCGAACTCGGCACAGCGTGCGATTTCATCCGCGCCGAAGATCCCTTCGAGCATCAGGATGGGCTGCTCCACTCCCATCAGCCGCAGCTTGGCGGCCTCCTCCAGCGTCAGAACGGCAAAGCCGTCAGCCGCTGCCAAGGCGCGCCGAGCACGTGAAAGCCCATGACCATAGGCGTTGGCCTTGATCACCGCGAATACGCGCGCCGCTCCGGCATGGCTTTTCGCCACCCGCAGGTTATGCGTCATCGCGCCAGCCGATATCCGCGCCTGGATGGGCCGCATGGCCTAGTAGGAGCCTGGTTGCGCCAGCGATTCGAAGCGCGTGTACTCGCCGACAAAAGCCAGCCTTACCGTGCCGATGGGGCCGTTACGCTGTTTGCTGATGATGATTTCGGCCGTGCCCTTGTCCTGCGTGTCGGGGTTGTAGACCTCGTCGCGATAGATGAACAGGATGACGTCGGCATCCTGCTCGATGGCGCCCGATTCGCGCAGGTCGGACATCACCGGGCGCTTGTTGGGGCGCTGCTCCAGGCTGCGGTTCAACTGCGAAAGCGCGACCACCGGCACGTGCAGTTCCTTGGCCAGTCCCTTCAGCGCGCGCGATATTTCTGAAATTTCGGTGGCCCGGTTCTCCCCCGAGCTGCTGGCCGACATCAGCTGCAGGTAGTCGATCACGATCAACCCGAGCTTGCCGCACTGGCGCTGCAGGCGCCGGGCGCGTGCGCGCAGTTCCAGCACGTTCAGCCCCGGCGTCTCGTCGATGAAGACCGGCGCCTCGTTCAGCTTGCCGAGCGCGTAGGTGAGGCGCTGCCAGTCGTCCTCGCCCAGCTTGCCGGTACGAAGCCGGTGCTGGTCGAGCTTGCCGACCGAGCCGATCATCCGCATCACCAACTGGGTGCCGCCCATTTCCATCGAGAACACCGCCACCGGCAGGCCGGTGTCGATCGCGACATTCTCGGCCATGTTGAGCGAGAACGCGGTCTTGCCCATCGACGGCCGCCCGGCGACGATGATGAGGTCGCCAGGCTGCAGGCCGGAGGTCTTCTGGTCGAGATCGTGGAAGCCCGTCGGCACGCCGGTAATGCCGGAATCGTTGTCGCGATGGTACAACTCGTCGATGCGCTCGACGACTTCCTTCAGCAGCGGTTTGATTTCGACAAAGCCAGCCTGTCCCCGGCTGCCGGACTCGGCGATCTCAAACACCTTGGCCTCGGCCTCGTCGAGCAGTTGCGAGGCGCTGCGCCCGGCCGGTGCATAGGCGGTATCGGCAATCCCGGTCGCGACCTCGGCCAGACGGCGCATCACCGAGCGTTCACGCACGATTTCAGCGTAGCGCCGGATGTTGGCGGCAAACGGCGTATTGCTCGCCAGCGCGACGATATAGGCCAGGCCGCCGACGCTTTCAAGCTGGCCCATCGATTGCAGGGATTCGGAAACCGTCACCGCGTCGGCCGGGCGGTTTTCGGCAATCTGCCGCACGATCGCGCGCAGGATCTGGCGATGATCCTGCCGGTAGAAATCGCTTTCCGACACCACGTCGCCGATACGGTCCCATGCGCTGTTGTCAAGCAGCAGGCCGCCCAGCACAGCCTGCTCGGCTTCCAGCGAGTGCGGCGGCAGGCGCATTTGCGCCATCTGGAGATCAGGATTTGTATTGAACGGGTGGATAGCGGCCATGCAGGGATTCTAGTCTTCCGCCCCCCCCTAACCAAGGGATAATCATGTGGATAAAGCAAGAACATCCGGGTATATCCAAAACAAAAAGGGAGCCGATCGGCTCCCTTTTTGACGTGTCCGGCTGGATTGCTATTCGCCGGTCACCACCACGGTGATATTGGCATGCACATCGCTGTACAACGCCACCACCACCGGATATTCGCCGATGGCCTTGAGCGGGCCTTCGGGCAAACGAATTTCCGCCTTGACCACTTCATGGCCTTGCGCCTTCAGCGCATCGGCAATGTCGGCATTGGTGATGGAGCCGAACAGGCGGCCATCGACGCCCGCTTTGTGGCTGACTTTCACGCTGCTGCCTTCCAGCTTTTCGGCGCGGCTCTGGGCATCGGCCATTTTTTCGGCGGCAATGCGCTCCAGTTCGGCTTTCTGGGCGGCAAACGCCTCCATGTTGGCCTGCGTGGCGCGACGTGCGCGGCCGGTGGGGATCAGAAAGTTGCGGGCATAGCCGTCTTTCACCTTGACCACGTCACCCAGGCTGCCCAGGTTGACGACTTTGTCCATCAGAATGATTTGCATGGTCGTCTCCTTAATGCAGGTCGGTGTAAGGCATGAGCGCCAGGAAGCGCGCGCGCTTGATCGCAGTGCCCAGCTGGCGCTGGTAGTGCGCCTTGGTGCCGGTGATGCGGGCCGGGATGATGCGGCTGTTTTCAGCGATGAATTCCTTCAGCACCTCAATGTCCTTGTAATCGACTTCAACCACCTTTTCGGCAGTAAAGCGGCAGAACTTGCGACGCTTGAAGAGACCACGATTGCCGCTGTCGCGGCCACCTTTTTTGGCGAACTTGCCGCCGGATTTACCACCCATGGGACGTGCCATGATTTATTCCTTTTCGATTCGATTCAATATCAAGATCAGCTGTCGGCTTTTAACGCTGCGCCGGTTCAACGAGCCGTCCAGTGTCACCTGCGTTCCGGTAGTCAGTTGCGCCAGCTGGGCGGCAAGCGTTCCACTCGCCTGCACCGTCAACTCGCATTCAACCTGCCTTGCCTGTGCCGCCACTGTCTGGCTGCTGCGGTGCAACATCACCGCTTCGGCTATCGGCACACCCGCCGGGCTATAACGCAAAGGCTCCACCTGGATGAGCGCTCCGCTGATGACCAGCCTATTCACTCATTCAGGCTGCGGCGGGCTGCTCGGCTGCGGTTTCCGCCTTGGCGGTTTCTACCTTGGCGCTGTCCAGCACGTCGCGTGACTTTTCTTCCTTCATCATCGGCGAGGCCGTGGTCACGGCATCGTCACGCTTGATGGTGAGATGACGCAGCACGGCGTCGTTGAACTTGAAGCCATGCTCCAGTTCCGCCAGGGTTTCCTGGTCGCACTCGATGTTCATCAGCACATAGTGGGCCTTGTGGACCTTCTGGATCGGGTAGGCCATCTGGCGGCGGCCCCAGTCTTCCAGGCGGTGGACGCTGCCGCCGCGTGTGGTGATGTTGCCTTTGTAGCGTTCGATCATGGCGGGCACCTGCTCGCTCTGATCGGGATGCACGATAAATACGATTTCGTAATGCCGCATCAAGTTTCCTTTCGGTTCAGCCCCCCGCTGCGGTGCGGTAGAGCAAGGTAAAAACAACCAGGGGCAGAAATCGCCCCAAATTTTCCAGTGTCAAAAAACAATCCCCGGCAAACCGGGGACTGCGAATAATACGCTTTTTGCCTGACAAATCAAGCCAGTCGCAGCACCCGCGACCGGCTTACATCACACAGTCGACGTAATACGTGGCCTTGCCATCGACCACATCCTCGACCAGGCCGTGCACGTCGGTTTCGAAGCCGGGGAATTTCACGTTGAAATCGCGGGTGAACTGCAGGTAGCGCACGATGGTGCTGTTGAAGCGCTCGCCCGGAATCAGCAAGGGAATGCCCGGTGGATAAGGCGTCACCAGCATGGCGGTGATACGCCCTTCGAGCTGGTCGATCTCGACCCGCTCGATTTCGCGGTGCGCCATTTTGGCGAAAGCATCGGCCGGCTTCATCGCCGGCGCCATCTCCGACAGGTACATCTCGGTGGTCAGGCGCGCCACATCGTTGGCCTTGTAAATGGTGTGGATCTGGTCGCAAAGATCCTTCAGCCCGGTCTTTTCATAACACGGATGCTTCTCAATGAACTCGGGGAGCACGCGCCACAGCGGCTGGTTTTCGTCGTAGTCTGCCTTGAACTGCTGCAGCGCGGTGACCAGCGTGTTCCAGCGGCCCTTGGTGATGCCGATGGTGAACATGATGAAGAAAGAATACAGCCCGGTCTTCTCGACGATGACGCCGTGCTCGGCCAGGTATTTGGTGACGATCGCCGCCGGAATGCCCCAGTCGGCGAAGGCGCCGTCCATGTCCAGCCCCGGGGTAATGACGGTCGCCTTGATCGGGTCGAGCAGGTTGAAGCCGGGCGCGATATTGCCGAACTCGTGCCAACGCTCGCCGGCCTTCAGCATCCAGTCCTCGCGGTCGCCCACGCCTTCCTCGGCCAGCTTCTGCGGCCCCCAGACCTTGAACCACCAGGAATCGCCGAACTCATCGTCGACCTTGCGCATGGCGCGGCGGAAATCGAGCGCTTCCTTGATCGACTCTTCGACCAGCGCCGGGCCGCCAGGGGGCTCCATCATCGCCGCCGCGACGTCGCACGAGGCGATGATGGCGTACTGCGGCGAGGTCGAGGTGTGCATCAGATAAGCTTCGTTGAAGCGGTGGAAGTCGAGCTTGCGCGTCTCGGAATCCTGCACCAAGATCTGCGAAGCCTGCGAGAGGCCGGCCAGCAGTTTGTGGGTCGACTGGGTGGCGAACACCAACGCATCCTTCGCGCGCGGACGGTTCTTGCCGATGGCATGCATGCCGCGGTAGAAGTCGTGGAAGGTCGCGTGCGGCAGCCAGGCCTCGTCGAAATGCAGGGTGTCGATATAGTCGCCGAGCAGATCCTTGATCATGTCGACGTTGTAGAGGATGCCGTCATAGGTCGACTGGGTGATGGTGAGAATGCGCGGCTTGCGCTTCACGTCCTTGGCGAACGGATGCGCGGCGATTTTCTTCTCGATATTTTCCGGACGGAACTCATCCAGAGGAATCGGCCCGATGATGCCGTAGTGGTTGCGCGTCGGCGTCAGGAAGATCGGGATCGCGCCGCACATGATGATGGCGTGCAGGATCGACTTGTGACAGTTGCGGTCGACCACCACGATATCGCCCGGCGCGACGGTGGCATGCCACACCATCTTGTTCGACGACGAGGTGCCGTTGGTGACGAAGAACAGGTGGTCGCAGTTGAAAATTCGCGCCGCATTGCGCTCCGACGCGCCCACCGGACCGGTGTGGTCGAGCAGTTGGCCGAGTTCGTCGACCGCATTGCAGACGTCGGCGCGAAGCAAATTCTCGCCGAAAAACTGGTGGAACATCTGGCCGATCGGCGACTTCAGGAAAGCGACG
>JAUPLV010000189.1 GCA_030836725.1 Pseudomonadota bacterium
AATACAAGGTGCCCGACGGCTGGGTGATCTTCGCCGCCGGCAATCGCCAGGGCGACCGCGGCGTGACCTATGCGATGCCGGCGCCGCTGGCCAACCGCTTCACCCATTACGAAGTCGAGGTGAACCTGGACGACTGGGTGGACTGGGCGCACAGCGAGGATATCGACCCGCGCGTGATCGCTTTTCTGCGTTTTCGCCCCGATCTCCTGTTCAGTTTCGACCCGGCGCACACGCCGATTGCCTTCCCCAGTCCACGCTCATGGGAATACGCCCACCGCGCGCTGCAGAAGTTCGACAAGACCGGTTTGCTGGCCGACGCGCTGGTGGCCTGCGTCGGCCAGTCGGCCGGGCTGGAGCTGAAGACTTTTGTCGATAACCTGGCGCAGATGCCCGACATCGACGCCATCATTGCCGGCGAGGCGGCGGATGTGCCGGAAGGCATCGACCTGCAATACGGCGTTGCCGCCGCGCTGGTCAGGAAGGCTTTGCACGCAGCCGACGACGGCAGTCCGGTCGAGGTGTACAGCAACATCCTCAAATACGCGCAGCGTTTTCCGCAGCGCGAAATGGGCGTGATGCTGGTGTCCGATCTGCACCGCGCCGTCGGCCGTCCCCTGTTTGCCGTGCCGGCCTTCGGCGAATGGGCCAACAGCATCACCGATCTGGTCCTGTACGAGCATTGATGTCCCATGGCAGAAGCCGACGACGCAGCGCTCAAGCCCATCCTCACCAAGCTTGCCGCGGCGCGCACCCGCCTGATCATGGAGCGTCCCTTTCTCGGCGCGCTGGTGATGCATTTGCCGTTGAAGCCCGGCGGCGACTGGTGCGCCACCACCGGTACCGATGCCCAGGCGTTTTATTTCAATCCCGGTTTTGTCAAGAATCTGTCCATGGCGCAGACGCAGTTCGTGCTGGCGCACGAGGCGATGCACTGCGCGATGGGGCATCCCCATCGCCGCAACCATCGGGTGAAACGGCGCTGGGACGTGGCCTGCGACCACGCGGTCAACCTGATCCTGATCGAGGAAGGATTGAGTCCGCCGTTGCACGGCATCCTCGCCGACCAGAATTTCATGAAGCTATCGGCGGAGGAAATCTATCCGCTGATCCCGGAAGACACGCCGGAGGAATCCTTCGACCAGCACCTGTTCGACAACGACAACGAAACGGGCGCCAGTCCCGACGAGAGCGAACGCCAGGACAATCCCGATGCCGGAGAATCCGGGGGACAGGGCAAGCAGGGACAGAGCGAAGCCGAGGAACAAGAAGGCAGCGGCAGCCGGCCTTCGCAGAAGCCCAACGAGTTGTCGCCCAGCGAGCGCGAGGAACTCGCCGAGCAATGGAAGAACCGCCTCGCCGCGGCGGCCCAGGCGGCGCGCCAGGCCGGCAAGCTGTCGCAGTCGATGATGCGCTGGGTCGATGGCCTGCTGGCGCCCAGCCTGCCGTGGCGTGCGTTGCTGGCGCGGTTTTTTGCGGCGAACCAGCGCGACGATTATTCGTGGCGCCGCCCCTCGCGGCGCGAAGGCGAGGCGCTGCTGCCCCGCCTGTCGAGCGAAGGGCTGGAAGTCGTCGCCGCAATCGATACCAGCGGTTCGATCGGCGATGAGGAACTGCGCGAATTCGTCACCGAACTCGATGCGCTGAAAGGCCAGGTGCGCGCCAGGGTGACGCTGCTCGCTTGCGACAATCATGTGGCCGAAGGCGCTCCGTGGGAATTCGAGCCATGGGACACCATGCAGCTTCCAACCGATCTGGCGGGCGGCGGCGGCACCGATTTCCGCCCGGTGTTCGACTGGGTTGAGCACGAAAATCGCAGCCCCAACATGCTGGTGTATTTCACCGATGCCGAAGGCGATTTCCCCAAAATTCCGCCGAGTTACCCGGTGATCTGGCTGGTCAAGGGCAAGGGCGCGGTGCCCTGGGGCGAGCGGGTCCAACTCAATTGAATACGACCGATACTCAACCCAACCGGGTTCGCGCTTTCCTGTTCGAGCAACTGGACATCCGCGGCGCCTGGGTGCAACTGGGTCCCGCCTGGCGCGAGATGATCGCGGGGCGCAATTACCCCGAACCCGTGCTCGAACTCCTGGGGCAGCTGGCGGTGGTGACCACGCTGATCGCATCCAACCTCAAGCAGGCTGGACGGCTGACTTTTCAGTTGCGCGGCGAAGGCGCGGTTTCGCTGCTGGTGATGGATTGCGACGAACGATTGCGCTTGCGCGGCATGGCGCACGCCGAACCTGAGCTGCAGGCGGGCAGTCTGCCATCATTGCTGGGCGCGGGCGCGTTGACCCTGAGCCTGGATGCCGAAGGCATGCGCCAGCCCTACCAGAGCCATGTGCCGCTGCAGGGAGACACTTTGGCCGCCGTATTCGAGCACTACCTGGCTCAATCCGAACAGCTGCCCACCCGCCTGTGGCTGGCGGCCGATGGCGAAACCGCTGCGGGCCTGTTCCTGCAGGCTTTGCCGGGTGCGCCCGAGCGCGATGCCGATGGCTGGAACCGGATACAGATACTGGCCGATACCGTACGAGCCGAGGAGTTGCTTGGCCTTGGTTCGATCAAACTGATCGAGCGCCTGTTCCCTGAAGAAGACGTACGGCTGTTCGATCCGCGTCCGGTCAGCTATCACTGCCCCCGAGATCCGGAAAAGATCGACTCCATGCTGCTCGCCCTTGGGCGCGCCGAATGCGAAGTCATACTCGCGGAGCACGGCGAAATTCGCGTGCACGACGATATATGCAACCATGAATATGTGCTGGACTCGGCTGCCGTAGCAGCGCTTTTCAAATGACATGATCCCGGATGATGTCCATTGAAATTCCCGCTCAGGAAGGTAGGCGCGGTTGGCGTGGGTGTTAACTCGGGTTGCATGAAATGATGCATGATGCATGATGCATGATGCATGATGCGGACAGGATGGATGCTGTTGGGACTGCTGGCCATACCGGCCGGCGCATGGGAGGATGGCCTCCCCCTTGCGGGTGCTCCCAACGGCGTTTCGGCCTCCACGGCTTATCGGGTTTAAAGGTGGCGCCTGATCGGGTCGATAAGTGCTCATTCTTGAAAGCCGCCACGAGAACAATATGCTGACAGAGTCCGACATACCCACCGAAACCAAACAGCCAGGAAGCCAGAAAATCCGCCTGGGCGATCTGCTCGTCCAGCAGAAGATCATTTCCAGCACCGATCTGGATATCGCGTTGGCCGGGCAGAAAAAGAGCGGACGCCGGCTGGGCCGCATCATTGTCGAAAGCGGACTGGCGGGGGAGAGCGATATCGCCCAGGCGCTGGCGCGGCAGCTAACGATTCCTTTCGTCGACCTCAGAAAATTCAGCCCGGACCTGTCGATCCTGCAACTGTTGCAGGAAACGCAGGCGCGGCGCTTCCGCGCCATGCCGCTGGCGCGGCGGGACGGCGGCATTCTTGTCGGCATGGCCGACCCGACCGACCTGTTCGCCTACGATGAGGTGGCCCGGCTGTTCCACGAAGGCATCCAGATCGCCGTTGTCGCGGAGGGCGACCTGCTGGCGGCGATCGACCGGCTCTACCGGCGCACCGACGACATCCACGACCTGACCAAGGAACTCGCGCGCGACATGGGCGAGAGCGATGCCAGCATCATCGGCCTGGAGGCGCTGGGCGAAGGGCAGGCCGATGCGCCGGTGGTGCGCCTGCTGCAGACGGTGTTCGAGGATGCCTTGCAGGTGGGTGCGTCCGACGTGCACATCGAGCCGCAGGAAAAACAGCTGGTCATCCGTTTCCGCATCGACGGCGTGCTGCATCCGCAGGCCGAGGCCGACCTCAAGATTGCGCCGGCGCTGGCCTTGCGCCTGAAGATCGTATCCGGGCTGGATATCTCGGAAAAGCGCCTGCCGCAGGACGGCCGTTTTGCGGTCAAGGTGCGCGGCCGCACCGTCGACGTGCGCCTGTCCACCATGCCGACGCAATACGGCGAGTCGGTGGTGATGCGGCTCCTGAGCCAGGGCGACAGCCCCCTGACCCTCGATACCCTGGG
>JAUPLV010000069.1 GCA_030836725.1 Pseudomonadota bacterium
TGAACCGCCCCGACTTTCGTGGAGGCCATTTGGTTTAAGTGCAGGCCGTTGATTCGGTCTGTTCGGCGAGTTGCCGGTAGTAGTTTGCCTCAGCTTCGGCTGGAGGGATATAACCGATAGGTTCGAGCAGCCGGACGTGATTGAACCATGCTACCCATTCCAGCGTTGCCAGTTCGACCGCTTCCCGCGTCTTCCACGGGCCACGCCGGTGGATCAGTTCTGCCTTGTACAAGCCGTTGATCGTCTCGGCGAGCGCGTTGTCATAGCTGTCGCCCTTGCTTCCCACGGAGGGCTCGACACTCGCTTCGGACAGGCGCTCGCTGTAACGGATGCTGACGTACTGTGAGCCCCGATCCGAATGATGCACAAGGCTGCCGTCACGCTCCGGCTGACGGGCATACAGCGCCTGTTCCAGCGCGTCCAGCACGAAGTCCGTCGTCATCGTTCGGCTCACCCGCCACCCCACGATGCGCCGGGCAAAGACATCAACGACGAAGGCGACGTACAGCCAGCCCTGCCAGGTTGAGACGTAGGTGAAATCCGAGACCCACAGCTGATTCGGACGATCCGCCCTGAACTGGCGATTCACCCGATCCAGCGGACACGGCTGTTTGGGATCGGGAATCGTCGTGCGCACGACCCTGCCGCGCATCGCGCCGCGCAGACCCAGACGGCGCATCAGCCGCTCGACCGTGCAACGCGCGACCTCCGTTCCTTCGCGTTTCATCTGCCGCCAGACCTTATCCGCGCCGTAGACCTCAAGATTGGCCTGCCAGACGCGTTCGATCTCGGGCATCAACGCATCGTCGTGTTGTGCGCGCGCGCAACGCCGCGCCGGATCGCGCTGGCGCGCGGCATGACGCCGGTAACCGGATGGGGCGATCTGCAAGACCTTGCAGATCGGCTCGACCCCGAAGGCGTCGCGATGCCGGTCGACAAAATCGTTCAAGATTTGAGACGGCGGTCGAGCTCCGCCTGGGCGAAAAACGCGCTCGCCAGTTTGAGGATTTCGTTGGCACGGCGCAGTTCCTTGACCTCGCGCTCCAACTCCTTGACGCGTTGCGCCTCGATCGTGGTCACGCCCGGACGCTGGCCGGTGTCAATCTCATGCCGACGCACCCAAGTGTGCAGGGTAGGTGCCGAGCAGCCGATCTTGGCGGCTATCGATTCAATGGCGGCCCACTGTGATGGGTGGCTGGCGCGACACTCGCCAACCAAGCGCACGGCGCGCTCGCGGACTTCAGGGGAAAACTTTACGGGTTTCTTCATGGCTCCATCTTCTCAAGAGTTGGAGCCTCCTCAAAACCCGGGGCGGTTCAATCTGTTCGTGATTGTCGACGTGGTGCGGTTCCGCTAGGGAAACACTGATTAATTCGATATGGCCGTCATTGCGAGCGAAGCGCGGCAATCCAGCGCATTGATTAAGCAGGAATTTCTGGATTGCCACGTCGCTTCGCTCCTCGCAAAGACGGATTAATCAGCGCATCCCTAGACATTTGCCCAGTACAACCCCTATCGGTTCTGAAATTTCTTGGATAGCGGCTCTCCATTATGCCGAAGACCGGACAAGTCTTCTGGGTCGAGAGTTCGCATTCGTCAAATCGAGAAGCTGCTGTTCAGCGTCGCCCGTAGCGGAGCGGCAGGTAGCTGCAGTATTGCTGACCGATATCTGCAAGCCCGTGAGTGTCGGGAATGGCCGGGAAGCAGGCGCCCGAAACAGTGACCCTGAACGATTACTTCTGGCTGGTTGCGGGCATGGAGTTTCGTTTTTTGCCACCGAGTGGCTGGCCGCCAAGAAATATTTCTTCAACAGCAGACTCGGGATGACGAAAAAAAGGCCAGGTAACCCTGGCTTTTTTTGTCACTTTGTTACGCAGCCTGCACCGGTATCTCGCGGCGCGTGTCGATGATGCGGTTGTCCGCGTCGACGTACACCAGCTCGGGCGCATAGCGCGCCAGTTCCAGTTCGTTGTAAACGGCGTAGGTGGCGATGATGATGAGGTCGCCCGGGTTGGCCTTGTGCGCGGCGGCGCCGTTCACCGAAATGATGCCGGAATCGCGCGCGGCGCGAATGGCATAGGTGGTGAAGCGCTCGCCATTGGTGACGTTGTAGATCTGGATCTGCTCGTACTCATGGATGTTGGCCGCGTCCAGCAGGGTTTCGTCGATCGCGCACGAGCCTTCGTAGTGCAGCTCGGAATGCGTGACGGTCGCCCGGTGAAGCTTGGACTTGAGCATCGTTCTTTGCATGACGGTGCCCTCAATAAGGAAGACTGCATATTATAAAACTTCAGGCGGGATTGCCCAAGCCGAAATCGAGGTTGTCGATCAGACGGGTTGTCCCCAGCCAGGCCGCGCCCAGCACCACCAGCCGTTCGCTGCCGGGGGTGGGGGCTTGCAGGGTGGCGGCATCGCGCAGTGCGACGTAATCGACGCGCCAGCCGGCCATTTTCAGGTGGCGGGCAGCGGCGGCGCATAGCGCCTCGAAATCCCGTTCGCCCGCCCGGATTGCCGCGACGACGGCGGCGAGCTGATGCTGCAAGGTGGCCGCCTGGATGCGCTCGGACGGGCCGAGATAGGCGTTGCGCGAACTCATCGCCAGACCGTCGGCTTCGCGCAGGGTGCCGCCCGCCACGATTTCGATCGGCAGGTTGAACTGGCGCACCAGCTCGCGGATGACGAACAGCTGCTGGAAATCCTTCTTGCCGAACACCGCCACGCGCGGCTGCACCAGGTTGAACAGCTTCAGCACCACGGTGGCGACGCCGCTGAAATGGCCGGGGCGGAAGGCGCCGCACAGGTCGTTCGCCAGGCTGTCGGGCGGCTGCACGGTGAAGGTTTGCGGCGCCGGATACATCTCGGGGGCGTCCGGCGCGAACACGAAATCGCAGCCGGCGGCGGCGAGCTTTCCGCAGTCGGCATCCAGGGTGCGCGGGTAACGCTCGAAATCCTCACCGGCGCCGAACTGCAGCGGGTTGACGAAAATGCTCGCCACTACCGGCTGGCCGTGCCGTTTCGCCAGTTCGACCAGCGACACATGGCCGGCGTGCAGGTTGCCCATGGTCGGCACGAAGGCGGCGCCGGTCTGGCCGGCGAGGGCGGCGCGCAGTTCGGCGGCGGTATGAAAAACCTGCATCAGAATGCGTGCTCGGCTGCCGGAAAGCTGCCGTCCTTTACCGCGGCGACATAGGCGCGCGCCGCCGCCTCGATGCCGTCGTTTCCGGCCAGAAAATTCTTCGAGAACTTCGGCGCGCGTGGGACCAGGCCCAGCAGGTCGTACAGCACCAGCACCTGGCCGGAACAATCAACGCCGGCGCCGATGCCGATGGTGGGGATTGCGAGCGCCTCGGTAACGGCCTTCGCCAGCGCCGCCGGCACCATTTCGAGGACGATCAACCCGGCGCCGGCGGCTTCCAGCGCGCGCGCGTCGGCGATCAGTTGCGCTGCCGCGGCGTCTTCGCGCCCCTGCACCTTGTAGCCGCCGATCTGGTTCACCGATTGCGGCAGCAAACCCAGATGCGCGCACACCGGAATGCCGCGCTGGGTGAGGAAGGCCACGGTGTCGACCATCACCGCGCCGCCTTCCAGCTTGACCATGTGCGCGCCGGCCGCCATCAGTCGCGCGCTGGCGGAAAATGCATGCCCGGGCGAGGGCTGATAGCTGCCGAACGGCAGGTCGGCGACGATGAAGGCGCGCTCGGTTCCAGCGGCGACGCAGCGCGTGTGGTAGGTCATTTCAGCCAGCTTCACCGGCAGGGTCGAGGCGTGACCCTGGATCACCATGCCGAGCGAGTCGCCGACCAGCAGCACGTCCACACCGGCGGCATCGAGCACGCGCGCAAAGCCGGCGTCGTAGCAGGTGAGCACGGCGATCTTCTCGCCTTTGTCGCGCATCGACTTGAGGGTGGACAGGGTGATGATCTTGTTCATCCTGGATTACCCGAGCCTGTCATTGCGAGGAGCGTAGCGACGCGGCAATCCAGAGACAATTGGAGAGCGTTGCTGGATTGCCCTAAAGGACTCCGATCCACTATGGGCTGAAGCCCATGTGGAGTCGTATGCCGCGCTTCGCTCGCAATGACAAGAAAATAGACCATTGGGGTTCACACCGCCAGGCTGAAGAATTCGCGCGGGCCGCGCATCTTGCTCATGCGTTCCAGCAGCAGTGCGAAGTCGGCATCGCTCTGCGCGAAGTTGAGGTTGCTGGTGTTGACGATGAGCAGCGGGGCGGCCTCGTAGCGATGGAAGAACTCGCTGTAGCTGTTGGCCAGGCGCTGCAGATAGTCCGCGTCCATGCCGCGCTCGTATTCCACGCCCCGGCGCCTGACACGCTCCTGCAATGCGTCGATCGGCGCCTGCAGATAGATCACCAGGTCCGGCGTCGGCGCCTGCAGGGTGAGATCGGCATACACCTTCTGATACAGGTCGAATTCGTCGTCGTCCAGGTTGAGCCGCGCGAACAGCATGTCCTTGTCGATCAGGAAATCCGAAACCGTGCCGGCGCGGAACAGGTCGCCCTGCGCCAGCTCGCGCAGCTGGCGCGAGCGGTCGAACAGGAAATGCAGCTGCGTCGGCAGCGCGTAGCGTTTCGGCTCCTGATAGAAGCGTGGCAGGAAGGGGTTGTCGCGGGCGTTTTCCAGCAGGGTGTCGGCATTGAGCCGCTCGGCCAGCTTGTGGGTGAGGCTGGTCTTGCCGGCGCCGATCGGGCCTTCGACGACGACGTAACGGTAACGGTCGAGGCTCATGCGTTGACGACCGCGGCAGGCGGCGGCAGGACGGCTACATTTTGATCGATGCAGCCGGCAAGCCAGTCGGCGGCGCGCCCGCGACCGGGGATCAGCGTGTCGGGCGCGATCTCCAGCAGCGGCAGCAGCACGAAGCCGCGCTCGGTCATGCGCGGATGCGGCAGCGTCAGCCCCTCTTCGTGGAAGTGCGCGTCCCCGTAAAGCAGCAGGTCGAGATCGAGCGTGCGCGGCGCGTTGCGGAAGCTGCGCTCGCGGCCGTGGCGGTGCTCGATGTCCAGCAGCGCGGCGAGCAGCGCCCGCGGCGCCAGCCCGGTTTCAACCTGCGCCACCGCGTTGATGAAATCGGGCTGGTCGACGTAGCCGACCGGCGCCGAGGCATACAGCGAGGAGCGGGCAAGCAGCCGGGTGGCGGGCAGATGCTCAAGCTCGGCCAGTGCGTATTCCACCTGCGCCGCCGGGTCGTTGAGGTTGGCCCCCAGCCCGATGGTGGCGGTGACTTTCATGCCGGCTGCGACTCGCCGGAAGCGGCCTCGCCCGGCTTTTTGCGCTTGCGCTTGCGGCGCGGCCTGGGCGCGCTGTCGGCAATCAGCATGGCGTCGCGCTCGTCGTCGTCCGTTTCCTGGAAGCGCGTCCACCAGTCGCCGAGTTCGGCGGCCACTTCGCCGGATTCGGCGCGCAGCAGCAAAAAGTCGTAGGCGGCGCGGAAGCGCGGATGTTCCAGCAGGCGGTATGGGCGCTGGCCGCCGCGCTGCTCGAAGCGCGGCTGCAGCGCCCAGATTTCCTTGATCATGCCGTCGTAGCGGCGCGGAATGGCGAGCTGGCCGCGCTGCGCGTCGAGCACCTCGTCCATCGCCAGGAACAGGGCGGGCTGCGGCTTTTCGCCGGCGGCTTCGAGCGCGCGCCAGCGCTGCAGCACCTGCGGCCACAACAGGGTGCCGAACAGGAAGGCCGGCGAGGCCGGCTTGTCCTGGGCGATGCGCGCATCGGTGGTTTTCAGCGCGGCGTTGATGAAGCGCTCGCCGGTGGAGTCGTCGAGGATGGTGTCGAGCAGCGGCAGCATGCCGTGGTGCAGGCCTTCGGCGCGCAACTGATGGACGCCGCGCAGCGCATGGCCCGACATCAGCAGCTTCAGCGCCTCGTCGAAGATGCGCGCGCGCGGAATGTTGGCAAGCAGCGGCGCCAGGGTGGCGACCGGCCGGCGGGTGTCGGGGTCGATGTGGAAATCAAGCTTGGCGGCAAAGCGCGCGGCACGCAGCATCCGCACCGGGTCTTCGCGGAAGCGCGTCTCGGGGTCGCCGATCATGCGCAGCACCCGCTTCTTGCAGTCGGCGACGCCGCCGAAGTAGTCGTGCACTTCCTCGCTCAGGGGGTCGTAATACAGCGCGTTGATGGTGAAGTCGCGGCGCGCGGCGTCGTCCGCCATGTTGCCGAACACGTTGTCGGTCAGCAGGCGGCCGTGCTCGTCGGTCGACCGCTCGTCTTCCTCGTCCGCTTCCTTCTGGCCGTTGGAACGGAAGGTGGTGACCTCGATGGTGACGCGCCCGCACATCACGTGCACGATCTGGAAGCGCCGGCCGATGATGCGCGAACGGCGGAACAGCCGCCGCACTTCTTCCGGGGTGGCATCGGTGGCGACGTCGAAGTCCTTGGGCGTCTTGCCCAGCAGCAGGTCGCGCACCGCGCCGCCGACGAGGTAGCCCTTGTATCCCGCCTGCGCCAGCGTCTCGCAGGTTTTCAGCGCGCAGTCGTCGAGCTGGTCGCGGCGGATGCCGTGTTTGGACTGCGGCAGAATCTGCGCGGCAGAGGCGGCGCCGCGCGACTTGCGGCCGAATACTTTGTTGATGAGGCGACGAATCATGGAATGCGCGAGGGGGCGTATGCGAAACAGACCGTGATTATACAGGCTGGACCCGCTCATTCCGCCGCCATAGCGCCGCCGTGCCCGAGCCGTACAGGGCTTCCAGCGAGTCCGGGGTCAGCAGATCGGCGGGCGTTCCCAGTTGCCAGCGCCCGTCGCCGTGCAGGAACAGCAGGCGGTCGCAGTGGCAGGCCGCCCAGTTGGGGTCGTGCAGGGTCAGTACCACGCTATGCCCGGCGTCGGCCTCGCGGCGGGCCCAGGCCAGCAGGCGGGCCTGATGCGCGGGGTCGAGATGGGTCAGCGGCTCGTCCAGCAGGGCGATGCACGGCGCCTGCACCGCCAGCTGCGCCAGCCGCGCGCGCTGGCGTTCGCCGCCGGACAGCGTGGCGAGCGGGCGGGGGGCGAGTTCGGTCAGCTCCCAGGTCGCCAGATGCGGCGTCAGGTCGCCGGAATCATGGCCGAAGGGATAGCGTCCGAGCGCGACGAAATCGGCGACGCTGCCGAAAAATCCGCCTTCATCGCCCTGCGGCAACAGGCCGATGCGTTGCGCGCGGGTCAGCGGCGCCAGCGTCTCGAGCGCGTGGCCGTCCAGCGTCACCCGGCCCTGCGCCGGGGCGGCCAGCCCCGCCAGTACGTTCAGCAGCGTCGACTTGCCGGCGCCGTTGGCGCCGAGGATGCCGAGCACCTCGCCAGGCTCGAGCGCGAGATCGAGCGATTCCATCAGCGTGCGGTCGCCGGTTCGCAACGTAAGCTGAAGTGCGGTCAGTCCGGGGGCGAGGGATTCCATGAAATGAAGGCGGCCGTTAACGAATCCGAGCATAGCAGCACGGCGGCTGTAGGGCATTATTGTGACTGCAGTATTGTCCGGGCAGGCTGGCAAGATGGTCCGCGGCATTCCGCCGCCGACCCAAAGCGGAAGTTGCCACAATCCGGGTGGTTAACTAAATGTGGATTCCGTCTTGATCTTTAAGATAAAATGATAAGTTAATTTTATTTACTTGTTGAATTCGAAACCAAAAGGGGATGTGATGAGCAAAAGGTCATGGTTGGCAGTATGTGCGATGGTTTTCGGTGGCTTGCTGGGGCAAGCGCAGGCGCAGACGCTCTCGCTTTCCACCACCTACGCGGGCGGAAATGGCCAGGACGGCAACATGTTCGACGTGGTGGCGTTGAACGATATCCGCGTCACCGGTTTTGATGTGAACTGTGGCAGCGCACTGACCCAGGATTTTGAGATTTACGGTAAAACCGGCAGCTACGTCGGTTCCGAGTTGGTCCCTGGGGACTGGACGCTGATCGCGTCCGTGCCCGGGGTGGTCTGTAATGCTCCAGGCGTAGCCACGCCACTGGGGGCCGTGCTGGATGTCGCCATCGCCAGCGGCCAGACCTATGCCTTCTACGTCACCGAAAACGGTCTTGTGGATGGCGTGGATTACACAAACGGTACTGCGGTTGGCCAGGTGGCCGCTGCCAATACCGACCTGCAGATTCTGGAAGGCGCCGGTGTGCAATACCCCTTTGCCGGCACTTTTCAACCCAGAATCTGGAACGGAACCCTCTACTATGTGCTGGATGCCCCCGTTGCTCCGATTGTCACCCCAGTTCCAACCCTGTCGGAGTATGGGCTCGGGTTGCTGGCTGTGTTGCTTGTGTTTGCCGCCCGTCGCAGTATGAGGGGGCGATTTAACGCGTAACAGTAATCTGGAGGGGGACATGGTTTCCCCTCTGTCCGGGCGGATTCACGGCGTGCACGAATTGGATCGTGCGCGCCGCGGATGCCCTGAAGCAGGCCTGGCTTGATAAATCGGGTTTGTTATCCCTTAACGTCAATGGCGTCCATAACGGCGGCGGCACGCCGTTCGACCTTGCCATGTCTCACTCGTAATCGAAATCCTCGCGGTAATCATCGGGATTGATTCCCTCTGCCCGAAGCGGTTCGACCAGGCGATAGCGGGTGACCTTGGCGGATGCGGTGATATAGCCCTTGATGACGAGTTCACGGGTCACCGGGCTTTGCGCTTCCCTGGCCAGCATTTCGATCACGCGGGTCGTCTTGCGTCGCGCCAGCATGCGGAACAAGGCCGGAACATGGGCCAGCAGGCGCTGCAGTAGCTGCTCGGCGTCGGGATACCATTCGCCCTGCTTCGGCAGATCCGGGACAAAACCCCACTCGTCCTCGGTGAGCGCCCGCCACAACACGATGGCGTGGCCATCGGGATCGCTGACGCAGGCGATCTCCTCCAGTTCCGGGGTCCGCATCGGCTCATAGCGCGAAACGGCGCCGCCGGCCAGCAGTGCCTGATAAGCCTCCTGTACATTGCGAACCGAGAGGCGGAGGGAGATTTTCGACTCGATGGCGGGCACCTGAATCAGGCGAATCACCACATTGCCGGGATCAATATCCAGGTAGTCTTCGCCGCGGCGGGATTCCGCAAAGCCAATGACATCGCGCCACAACCTGGCGGCGCGTTCCAGATCCGTTACCGGCACGACAAGATGGCTGACCCCGAAAAACATATGATGGCTCGCAAACGCTGATTGGACGTGAATGGTAGCAGCAAAGATGCGAGTCAATCTCGTTTCGCCGCGGCATTTCCCTGCAGGAGCCGTATGCGGCAATTCCGCACGTACGGATCTGTGCGGGGGTGTCGGGTAACCGGCATTCCTACCGCGACCATTCACGGCCTGCGCAGCAGCCACAGCATCATCGGCACCCCGAGCAGGGCGGTGAGCACGCCCACCGGCAGTTCGCGCGGTTCGAGCACGGTACGCGCCAGGGCGTCGGCCAGCACCAGCAGGCTGCCGCCGGCCAGGGCGCAGGCGGGTAGCAGGGCGCGATGGCCGGCAAAGCCGAGCCTTCTCAATGCGTGCGGCACCATCAGGCCGACGAAGCCGATGCTGCCGGCCTGCGCGACGACCAGCGAGGTGCAGGCGCCGGCAAGGATAAACAGCATCCAGCGCGTCGGTGCGACCGCCACGCCCAGCGAGGCGGCTTTCAGCGGCGACAGTTGCAGCACGTCGAGCCGCCGCGACAGGCCCAGCGCGACGGCCACGGCCAGCAGCAGCGCGACCCACAGCAGCGCAGGCTGGCTGGTCCACGCCAGATCGCCCATCAGGAAGAACAGCATGCCGGGCAGGCGCTCGGCCGGCGCGACGCTCAGTACCAGCGCGATCAGGGCGCCGAAGCCGGCCGCCAGCATGACGCCGGCGAGCAGGAGCGGGGTGTGATCGCGAGCCAGCAGCCGTCCGCCGAGCGCGGCGGCGAGCGCCAGCGCCAGCAGGCTGCCGGCGAACGCCAGCAGGGATATCCAGGGCCAGGCCAGCCCGGCCGCCATGCCGAGCAGGGCGAGCAGTCCGGCGCCGCCGGATACGCCGAGCAGGTAGGGCTCGGCCAGCGGGTTGCGGAACAGCGTCTGCATCAGCGCGCCCGCCAGTGCCAGCAGGCCGCCGCAGGCGAACGCCGCCGCCACGCGCGGTCCGCGCAATTCGGCGAGGATCTGCGCCGCCAGTTCGCGGTCGTCGGGCAGCGTGCCGGCCATCAGGCCGAGCGCGATGGCGAGCGGCGCGGCCAGCCCGAGCAGCAGCAGTCTGCTGGCGGCGGTCAGCGCGAATCTACCGTTCAGGGCAGCAGTGTCACGCGCTGCATGATGACGGGATCGACCGGGACATCGCCATGGGGGCCGCGATTGCCGCGCGGCACCGCGACGATGGCGTCGACCACGTCCATGCCTTCGATCACCTGGCCGAACACGGCATAGCCCCAGCCTTCGACGCTCTTGCCGCGATGGTTGAGGAAGGGGTTGTCGGTGACGTTGATGAAGAACTGCGAGGAGGCGGAGTGGGGATCGCCGGTGCGCGCCATCGCCAGGGTGCCGCGCAGGTTTTTAAGGCCGTTGTCGGCCTCGTTCTGGATCGGCGCGTTCTTGGGTTTTTCGGCCATGTCCGGGGTCATGCCGCCGCCCTGGATCATGAAACCGGGAATCACGCGATGAAACACCAAGCCGTTATAAAAACCGCTTTTCACGTAGCCGAGGAAATTTTCCGCCGACTTGGGCGCCTTGTCGGAAAACAGCTCGATGGTGATTTTCCCCTTGCTTGTTTCGATCAGCACGCGCGGACTGCCGCTCTGGCTGACGATGGGGGCAGTGGTGGCGGCTTGTTTGCCGGATTCGCTGGTGCCGCAACCGGAAATGCCGAGCATCAGCGAGCCGAGAAACAGGGTGGTGGAGAACAGGGACAAACGGGTCATCGGGAAA